>JAUXNR010000662.1 GCA_030682755.1 Flavobacterium sp. | reverse complement strand
TTGTAAAATATTACAAAGTTCAGTTAGTTTTAACTGTCCGTTTGGATAACATTGGATAAAATTAATTTCCCATTCTTTGGTGTAAACGGATGTAAAATTTGAAGCAATTGGCATACTATTTTATTTTTTGTGTGGTGGAATTTATAATTTTATTTAAATCCGATTCATAATCAAACCACTCCACATTTTCTGTTCGTTTAAACCAAGTTAATTGTCGTTTTGCAAAACGCCTTGTATTTTTTTTGATTTCTTCAATTGCAAATTCCAGACTTGTTTTTTCTTCAAAATAATCAAATAATTCTCTGTAACCCACGGTTTGCAATGCATTCAACTGTTTATTTGGAAAAAGTGTTTTTGTTTCTTCAAGCAAACCGTCTTCTATCATCAAATCAACTCTTCGGTTAATTCGATCATACATAATTTCTCTTTCAGCTTCCAAACCAATAATAATCGGAATAAAATTTCGCTTATTCTTTTTCTGATTTAAAAAGGAAGAATACGGTTTTCCGGTTCCAAGACAAACTTCCACAAACCGCATCATGCGTTGCGGGTTTTGCAAGGTTTGCGGATTTTCAATACTTATTTTTTCAAAATAAATTGAGTCGAGTTCTTTTAATTTGTTTTGCAAAAAAGCCAAACCATTTACTTCGAACTTAGCTTTAATTTCTTCTCGAATTGTTGGGTCAATATCCGGGAAATCATCAAAACCTTTCAAGATTGCATCCACATACAATCCTGAACCACCAACCATAATTTGAAGGTTATTTTTTTGAAATAATTCATCCAATTTCAAAATGGCTTCCCGTTCAAAATCGCCAACAGAATAGTTGTCAAAAATCGATTTATTTTGGATGAAATGATGTGGAGCGGCACTCAATTCTTCATCAGATGGAACAGCCGTACCAATTTTCATTTCTTTAAAAAACTGTCTGCTGTCGCAAGAAATAATTTCGCAATTGAAATGATTAGCTAAAGCAATGCTTAATGCTGTTTTTCCAATGGCTGTTGGGCCAATTATAGTGATAAGAAAATTTGATTGTGTCAACTTTAACTATTTATGAATTTTCATCTAATTCCTCGCCACAGTTATAGCAAAATTTAGCCTCATCACCATGATTGTCTTTACCACAATTCATACAATGGTGACGTTTTGAATCTTGACCTCTTTTAAATTCTGATTTTGCAATTTCAGCAGTTACAATTCCGGTTGGAACTGCAATGATGCCATAACCCATAATCATTACAAGTGAAGCGATGAATTGACCTAATGGTGTTACAGGGGTGATGTCTCCAAAACCAACGGTAGTTAATG
>JAUXNR010000660.1 GCA_030682755.1 Flavobacterium sp. | reverse complement strand
AATTAACTCTGACGCAAGAATAGTGTACTTTTGCTTCCTTTCTCAATCATAAATTTATTGATTTTTTCTAGAAAACAAATCTAAAGGACGTAGGAGGAATCCCATAAAGTTATAGTGTTTCGAATTTGTTTTTATTTTTTTGTATTTGGAAATTCTTTAAATATGATTGAGTTTTCTGAAGGGTATCATTCGTATTATGTTTATATCATTACAAATGATTATAGGAGTACTTTTTATATTGGTATAACAAATAATTTGAAGCGGAGACTGCAGGAACATCATGAAAATCTCATTAATGGTATACCAACTTTTGCTTCCAAGTATCATTTAACTCATTTGGTTTATTATGAGTGTTTTACTTGGGTTCAATTAGCAATAGCAAGAGAAAAAGAATTAAAAGGCTGGAGGAGAGATAAGAAATTAGCACTTATTCGGGAGTTTAATCCTGATTTTAAATTTTTAAATAGTCATTTTGGATAATGTTTTGAAAAGGTATTGTGTTGATGATGATTTTTTTTTGGTGGATATGGTTTGTGTGATTTGGATTATGGGATCCTTCCTTCGTCAGGATGACAAATCGTGAGTGACAAATCGTGAGTGACAAATCATGAGTGACGAAGTGTGAGTGTTGGGTGGATATGGTTTTTGTGATTTGGATTATGGGATTGCTTCGCCTGTTCGCTATCGCTCGAGTCCTCCGGCGTCGGAATGACAAACTGTGATTGTCGGAATGACGAATTGAGATTAGCTTTTATAAATTACTATTTTTGATTTTATATGTAAAGATGTTAATACTGTTCATCAATAACCCATTACCTTTCTACATTTTATAATACTCTCGATACCAAGAGACGAAAGCTTCTACACCTTCGGTGATGGAGGTGTTTGGGGTGTAGTTGAAGTCGCGGGTGAGGTCTGAGACGTCAGCATAGGTTTGGGCTACATCACCGGGTTGCATGGGGAGGTAGTCTTTTTGGGCGATTTTGCCTGTGGTTTTTTCAATGGCTTCGATAAAATCCAGTAGTTTTACCGGTTTGCTGTTTCCTATGTTGTATAAGGCATAGGGTTGCTTCCATTGGTCGGTTTTGAGGGTTTCTATTATTGAGAGCATGCCTCCAACGATGTCATCTATATAGGTGAAGTCGCGGGAAAGGTTTCCGTTGTTAAATACTTGAATGGGTTTGTTGTTGAGTATCGCATCTGTAAAAAGGAACATCGCCATATCAGGACGTCCCCAAGGGCCATATACCGTAAAAAATCGCAGGCCGATGGTTTGTATTCCAAACAGGTGCGTATAGGTATGAGCCATTAATTCATTTGCTTTTTTGCTGGCTGCATACAAACTGATGGGATGGTCTACTGCATCACTTGTTTCAAAAGGGATTTTATCGTTCAATCCATATACACTGGAACTGCTGGCATAGATCAATTTTTTTACGTTATGATGGCGGCAGCATTCCAAGATGTTTAAAAATCCTGTAATGTTACTGTCTATGTATTGAAACGGAGCTTCTAAGCTATAGCGTACTCCTGCTTGTGCGGCTAGATTTACTACGATGTCAAATTTTTGTGTTTCAAAAAGCTTGTTTACTACTTCCCGATTTTCTACATCGCATTTTATGAAGGAGAAGTTGGAGTGGGTTGTGCTTTTTGCCAAAGTGTTTTCCTCGATACTGTTTTGTGCAATTCCTAAATCTGCTAACCGGTCGTATTTCAGTTGTGGGGTGTAATAGGCGTTTATGTTGTCTAAACCGACAATGGTGTTATTTTGGTTTGAGAGTTGTTTGGTAAGGTGGTAGCCGATGAATCCTGCTGTGCCGGTTATTAGTATGTTCATGGTGTGCTTTTTGATGGTGCAATTTAGGGATTTTTTTTTAGTTGCTAAGTTGCTGAGTATTTATCGCACAGCGATTCACAAAAGGTTTTTAAACATGTGAGGCATATAAGTTTTTTTAGGATGATACATTTTCTCATTAAGGGAGTTAAGGTTTTACCGCAAGGTTCGCAAAGAATTACGCAAAGGTCGCGGG
>JAUXNR010000631.1 GCA_030682755.1 Flavobacterium sp. | reverse complement strand
TAAATTTTACTTTCTCTCCAACAAAACAATCCCCATCTGACTATCAATCATCACTTTTCCGTCTTTTACAGTAGTTGTAATACCGGAAAAAGCATCGTGAACTTCTGTTCCATCTTCAAAAACCGATGAAACATTGATTTCTTTTTTGCCAAATGGTAATTCTAAACCAATTACGACTTTATCCGTAAAATCTCCTTTGGTAAATGTTCTGCTGAAAGTATAAAACGGAGCTTTAGAAATTTCTTTGTGAATTCCTGCTCCAATCGCCGGATGGTTTTTTCTAAACTGACCAATTTTTTGAAAATGCGTCAACACATTTTTGGTGTTTGCATCGGTTTTGATATCCTCCCAATTCATGAATGAACGTAAGGTGGCATCGCCTTCGGCTCCTTCAATTTCTAATGAACGAGCGGTTTCATCACCATAATACACTTGCGAAATTCCGGGGGTTAATAATAATTTGGTTCCGGCATCAAAGGCTTTTTCTCTTTTTTTGTCAAACGGCCAACCATCGTCGTGGGAACTAACATAATTAGTGATGCTTACTCCTTTTAAATCAGACTGTAAAGCATTTGAATAGTTCGCAAAAACTTCTTCATACGGTTTATTGGCATCGCCTTTAAAATCAAAATTGATGAGGTTGTCAAATCCGTGAGCAAAATAATCTACTTTTTTATCGCCAAAATCATAGTTGCGTTTGCCGTTTATTCCATAGCCATACACTTCACCAAGTAGAAAAAAGTCATTATCATCCAATACTTTATCAGGATTGTCTTTTTTGTATTGTACAAAAGCATCTTTACACACTTTTGAAAAATCAGTCCAAACATCTTCGGTGGTATGCTTAACGGTATCCACACGGTAACCGTCAATTCCAAAATCGGTGATGTAATCGGACAACCATTTCATGATGTAATATTTCGGTGCTCTTGGATAACCTGTTCGTTTGAAAAAAGCATCCAATTCGGCCACTTCTTGTTCATAACGACCTTCTTTTTTCCATTTTTCAATCAAAGCAGGTGGTAATTCAACCGCTTCATTACTTTCAGTTTTAATGTCGGGAAGGTTTTCAACTAACGTACAATCGATGTAATTTTGATAGGTGTCATACGAACATTTTGGTCCGGTTCGCACCCAACTTTCCGGCCAAACAGGATCTAATTCGGTAACGGGACCGGTGTGATTAATTACAGCATCCAATACAATTCTGATGCCTTTGGCATGAGCTTTTTCTACCAATTCTTTTAAATCTTCACGTGTTCCATAACTTGGGTCGATGGCGGTCCAGTCTTTCGTCCAATAGCCATGAAAACCATAGGTGTTTCCGGTTCCTTCGTTCACTGCACCGTGAATTTGTTCTACTACAGGAGTCATCCAAATGGCATTAATTCCCAAATCGGTAAAATAACCTTCGTCAATTTTTTGCGTAATTCCTTTGATATCGCCACCCATAAAATTACGAAGTACACCCGTTTCTTTGTCTCTTGGAATAATTTTGTCGTTATCGGGATTGCCGTTGTTAAATCGGTCAATTAAGAGAAAGTACAAATTCGCTCCTTCCCACACAAAAGGCGTTTCGGTTTGAACGGTTTCTTTTTTGGGTGAGCATCCTAAGAGCATAGAAAACAAGGTTAGAGTTAAAAGGAAATATTTCATTATAATTTAATTTTGATGTTCGTTTTGTTGCTATTTAATAAATAATCAAATTCCATTTTATTTGAAGTTTTATCAAATTGAAATTTCATTTTTTTACCGTTTATTGTGATTGATTTCGGTTTTTTATTCAATTGATAAATATAAAATTTACCCGCTTTTCCTTTTGATGAGATGGAATTGCTTTCGATGGAAATAATCAATTCATTGCCGTCAATTTCAGTTTCACATTTTACTATTTCAGGATTATTTTCGGAAGAATTTATTCCTTCATCAAAATAAAATTCACGTTCGCTTGAAGAAACTTTTACATCGAAATAATAATGTAAATCCAGATTAGAATTAGAATAATTGCTTGTCGTTTGCACTACTTTTGTCATCGGAATTACAACTCCACTTCGCAAAAATGTTGGAATATGATTTTCAGATAAATTTATTTTTTCGGTTGAACCACCGACGTGTTTTTTATTCGAATAAAAATCTATCCAATCTCCATTTTTAGGAAAATAAACTTCTTTAATTGATTGTTTTGCTTCCAAAATCGGATAAATCAGATAATCTTTTCCCCATAAATATCCGTCAGATTTAGTCAATAGTGCTTCGTTTTCCGGTTCTTCAAAAAACAGTGGACGCATCAACGGTTTTCCTGTTTGCGAATTTTCATAAGCCAAACTATAATTATAAGGAAGCATTGAATAACGCAATTCAATCGCATTTTTCGCTAAATTCTTCGCCCAATCACTTCTAAAAATCGGTTCCGAAGCCACATCCGATTGTGCGTGCGGACGAAATATCGGATTGAAAACGCCGTATTGCAACCAACGCACATATAATTCGTCATCTAAATTTGCTCCTGCAAATCCGCCTAAATCCGAATGCATATACGCTAAACCTTGCATTCCCATTTGTAATGAAATCTCCACTTGACCGGACAATCCACCCCACGTTCGATTGACATCGCCACTCCACGGAATCATTCCATAACGCTGCGAACCTGAATATCCCGAACGCATTAAAATAAACGGTCTTTGCGTTGGAAAATCGTTTTGATAACCTTCAAAAACTAATTTTGCCCAGTTGTGACCGTATATGTTATGGACTTCGTCGGCTGTTCCATCAAATGTTTTTGCAGCTGCCGGAAAAACTTCGGGTTCACCCAAATCACCCCAAACACCGCTTACACCTTTGTTGGCTAATACTTTATAAATATCCCAAAACCATTTTTTACCGGATGGTTTAAAAATGTCAATGATACCGGTGTTTCCAAAATAAAAATCATAGGTAAAAGGATTTCCTATGGAATCTGTTGCAAGAATTTTTTTCTCAACTGCTTCTTGCCATTTTTTGGAAGTGGTTAAAATAAATGGTTCCGTAATCGGAATGGTTTTGATGCCCATTTTATTAAAATCATCCACCATTTTTTCAAAAGTTGGGAAGCTGTCGCGATACACTTCTAAATTTCCCATCGTGCCTTGCACTTCTTTTCCAAACCAATAAAGATCCAAGATTATCGCATCAACAGGAATTTTTTCATCTTGAAATTTTTGAATGGTTCTTCGGGCTTCCGCTTCAGAATGATAGCCAAATCGGGAAGAAAAATTACCCAATGCCCAACGAGGTGGTAAAGGTTGTCTTCCGGTTAATTCGGTATAATTGTAAATCAAATCTTCCCACGTATTTCCCACAATCACTTGATAGGTTTTTCTGCCGGAAATGGTTTCGTATTCCAACACATTTTCTTTTTTACTATCCAAATCCAAATAACCAACAGGAGCATTATCAAAATGAACCATATATTTTTGTGAAGAAATCACGATTGGAATGGTAAAATTCATCAATTCCGAATGGGTTTCATAACCATAATCGGCTCGGTTGTAAAGTGCCAATCGGTTGCCACGACGGTTCATTCCTAAAACTCTGGCTCCGCCACCATACAATTTTTCGGTTGAATTGATATTGAATTGAATGACTTCAGTTGAATCATAAACGATATTTCCCTTTACTTTTTCAAGCGGTTCATGTTTGCGTTTGAAATAACCTAATTTTTCTGAAAGAAGTAATTCGCCTTTTTTGTAATACGAAATTTTAAAAGGTGATTTTACAATTTGAACTTCTAATTCAGTGGTTTTAATTTCTAAATAATCCGTTGATTGTTTAAATTCAAAACCATTACTATCTGGTTTTAAAACAACAGCGTGCGAATTTGGATTGAATTTTTCTCCTTTTGGAACGAAAGAAGTTTCAACAATTTTATCATTATATAATTGAAGAAAATACATTCCATCAGAAGTTTTTATTTCCAAAACGTTTTCATTCAATTGATGCGAAATGTATTTTCGATTTACATTTTGAGCAAATCCAATTGTTGAAAGAAATAATAGTAAAAAGAGTTTTTTCATTCTTTAATTCATTTTTGTCGTAAAAAGATAGGCTCCTTTTTTGTTTAAAGTCAATTCTTTATCCCAGATAATTTCTTCTCCGGTTACAATGTTTTTCATTTTTTTACCTTCAAAACCTAATTCTTTATATGTAGAAAGATCAACTTTTGCAGATTCATTTTTATTTAAAATTAAAACAACAATTTCATCATTCAACATTCTAAACAAGGTATAAATTCCGTTATTTGGAGCAAAATGTTTTGTTTTTCCGTCGTGAATTGCATTGCTGTTTTTTCTGTAATTTAAAATTTTGGTCAAATAAATTTGCATGTCTTTTTGCTCAGCAGAAAGTCCATCACCAGTAAAAGCATTTACTTTATCACCTTTCCATCCACCCGGAAAATCAGTTCTGATTAAGCCGTGATCACCTGGTTTAGCTGTATTTTGCATCAGAATTTCTGTTCCATAATACAATTGTGGAATTCTTGGTAAAACTAAATAGGTTGCCAAAGCCATTTTTGTGTTTTCAACATTTTCCTCCATTTGTGTAAAAATGCGATCCATATCGTGATTGTCCGGAAAAATCATAATGTCTTTGGGTGAAGCATAATGAAAATCGTTGGCTAAACCATCGTAAATTTTTGCCAAACCTTTATCCCAACTTTCTGTTTCTTTGATGGCTTGAGGAATGAGGGTTTGCATCGCAAAATCCATCGTTGAACGTAAATTCGATTCGTAACCATCTTTATTATTTGCTCCTTTTTGCCAATAACCAATTAGCAACGGATTTGAACTCCATTCTTCGCCAACAATGTTAAAATTTGGATATTCAGCCATGATTTCGCCGGCCCAATTGGACATGAAATGCTTGTCAGGATAAGGATACGTATCTTGACGAATACCTCCTAAATGCAAAGTTTCAATCCACCAAATGCTGTTTTGAATGAGGTATTTTGCTAAAAAGGGATTACGTTGATTCAAATCTGGCATCGAAGAAACAAACCAACCATCGGTCATTTCTTTTTTGTCTTTTTCGGAAGCGTATAAATCTTGGTTGCTGGTTCTTCGGTGATTGGAAGTGACGTATTTTTTTTCTTTTTCAAACAATTCTTGATAATTTACCCAATCTGAAAAAGGTAAATCTTTCATCCACCAGTGTTCGCTACCGCAATGATTGGCCACTTGATCCATAATGAGTTTCATACCATTTTGATGAAGTTTTTCGGATAAATTTTTATAATCCGCTAAAGTTCCGAATCGTGGATCTACTTGATAAAAATCGGTCATTGCATAGCCGTGGTACGAACCACCTTTCATATCATTCGTCAAAACCGGAGTTGGCCAAATGGCGGTGAATCCTAAGTTTTTGATATAGTCAATATGGTTGGTAATTCCTTGAATATCACCGCCGTGACGTTTGTAATCGTGGGTTCTGTCTAACGTAGTTTCTTGCATAGTTTTCACGACATCATTCGCTTCATTTCCGTTGGCAAAACGGTCTGGCGTGATGAGGTAAATGGCATCAGAGCTATTGAAACCGATGAAATCTTCTGAAGGTTTAGATTTTGGTTTTAATTCGTACGATTGTGTGATTTTTTTTCCTTTTTCTGATTCAAAAACAATATTGAATTTTCCCGGTTTGGTGGATTGAGCAATTTTTACATCAATAAATAAGTAGTTCGGACTTTTGGCCTTGTGAATTTTGATGATGGAAACACCATCGTATGAAATTTTTGGCGTTGCATTTCCGATGTTCGGATGATGCA
>JAUXNR010000630.1 GCA_030682755.1 Flavobacterium sp. | reverse complement strand
TATTAATAAGCACAAACTGATAAATTAATTTATAAATGAATATTCAAGATTTATATGATTTTTGCTTAATGAAAAAAGGCGTCACCGAACATTTCCCTTTTGATGAAGACACCTTAGTTTTTAAAGTAGGTGGTAAAATGTTTTGTTTGACATCTTTAAAAGAATGGGAAAATGGAACGCCTTCTTTAAATTTAAAATGCGACCCTGAAAAAGCATTAGAACTTCGAGCGGAATATGATGCGATTCATTCCGGTTATCACATGAGTAAAATTCATTGGAATACCGTTGCTTTTCATAGCGATGTGGATGATAAAATGATGCGGGAATTGATTAACCATTCGTATGAATTGGTTTTTAAAAGTTTGACGAAGAAGATGCAAAATGAGGTTTTAAACCATTAAGAAATTAAGCTTCATTAAGACAATACAACTTAATGAAGCTTAATTTCTTAATGGTTTTTAATAGTTTGAATAGTTTTTTACAACGATTTCTTCTGCTTTTCCACAAAACCATCTGCTTGCAGTTCTAACAATTCAATCGCTCGTTTTTTCTTGTAATCGTATAAACCTTTGTCTTCTCGAATGTCAGCATAGACTTTATCGTATATGGAAGCATCGGTTTGTTTTTGCAAATCGCTTTGGTATTTGTTTTGGGCTAACACATTTTTCACAGCCAATTCTCCTTCTTCCTGTTTAAAATCATATTCGCCTTTAGGTGATACTAATTTGGCAATAATGGGTGACGTTTCAATGGCTAAGAAAAGTAACATAATAAAAAAAGAAGGCAGCCATGGTAATTTATCCAACGCATTGATGCGAGCCATTAAACCATCAAAACCATCAATGATGGGTTGGGTTTCAGCTACTTTTTTTTCTAAATCGCTTTGAAGGGTTTTACCTTTTGCTTCTAATTCAGTAATTTTTGCTTGATTGATAGATTTCAACGTGGCTAATTCTTGTAAAGCAGCATCGTGTTTTTCACGCTTTTCTTTGTAAACCGGTCCTTTTCCGAGTTTTTTTGTCCCGGCTGTTCCTTCAGCTTCGGTGATGTAAACGGCATATAAATCGTTGACCTCTTTTTCTTTTTTTAAAATGTCTGATTTTAAACTGTCTATTTGAGCTTTGTTTTGATCTACATCGGTTTGGAAATAATTGGCGACTTGTTTTTTATTGTTCAACGCCATTTCATTTTTTTCTTTCAGCAAAACGGTATTGATTTCTTTTTCAAAAATTTTGATTTCCAAGGGTTTTGAAATGACGATGGCGATGATTACGGCCAACACAATTCGGGGTGAAGCTTGAATCAATTCGTCCAGAAAACTGTCTCTTTTTTTGATGGTGGAAACAATGAAACGGTCGAGGTTGAAAATGAGTAAACCCCAAACCAGACCGAAAAACACAGCCATATAAAAATTGTCAAAAACCGTATAAAGTGCATAACTGCCAGCAATAAAAGCCATCACTGCCGTAAAGAAAACGGTAGCACCAATTCCGGCATATTTGTTTTGTTCGCCGTTGGAACAACTTTCGATGATTTCTTTGTCAGAACCCGAACAAAGTAGGAAGAATTTTTTGAGCATGAGGATTGTTTTTTGATGATGATTGATTAGTACAAATTTAACGTTAATTGTTTCAAATTGTTGTAGATTATTGAAAATTTGAGCGTTAGGACTCCTGCAAGGTTTCTAAAACCTTGTAGGTTTTAAATTCATTTAGGAAATTTATATTATCACACCTACAAGGTTTTGGATACCTT
>JAUXNR010000628.1 GCA_030682755.1 Flavobacterium sp. | reverse complement strand
CCGCCTCATCCGCGATTGGCGAAGCCATCCGTCCAATCCGCGTTCCAACCTTTTCATCTTAAAAAAAGCAAAGCGTCTTAACAACCTTAATGTTAAAAAAAACTCTGAGTTTATCCAAAATCCTAACCTGTCATACTAAGCCTCTCAAAGCCATGTCAAGTTGAGCCTGTCGAAGCCCCACAAACACAAATCCCATCACCACGCTACAGACAGAAAACAGAGGTCAAAACACACCCTTTTCAAAACACCAACCATTCAAAATTGAATATTTTTTTTATTTTTACCCTTTCAGAACCAAATAATAAAAATGAAGATGACCCGCAATTCTTTTCTTTACCTACTATTTTTATTCACAGCAATAGCAACGGCACAAGCTCCCAAAAATCATGATACTGGCTGGATTATTTTAAATGACGGTCAAAAGATCGAGTGCTACATTAAATACTTCGCTGCTTCAGATACAAAAATTACCTGCAGACCAATTGAAGCCGATAAAAAACCCGGTGAGGCACAAACCTTCAAATCAGAAGATATTGAGGAAATTGCAGTGTACGAAAATAACACCACGAAACAATTTCATAAAGGATACATGGGCTACATGAACATGGGAGGTAAAATGAAAAAGCACGATAAACAGATATGGCTGGCCAAAGTGATTTCCGAAGACAAAATGGAAGTGTACCATTACTACCAGTATGTGGACTTACGAAACGGAAATACGGGGGGGTTCTATTATTTCATCCGAATGGCTATCAAAACCCCTGAAATGGACTTTGCCTTTGATGTCGGATATTTTGACGGCCAACAAAGTGATCCTTTTAAATTCCAAGACAAAGAATTCAGAGACCGAGTTAAAACTTTTGCAAAAACACACTGTCCGGCATTACTCGAAAACATCAAAGCCAAAAAGTACAACCGAAAAGAAATACAAGGTTTTGTAAAGGACTATATCGAGAACTGTGGAAAATAAATCTTCCCTATTTTATTGCGAAGAATCAAAGTAAAAAAACTCCCAACTCCAATCTCCCAACCTACTCCCCCATAAACCGCACCCCCTGCCAAACCGTCTCCTTAAACAAATACCGCTCTCCACCAACAACCTGAAAAAACCGCACACCAACCACCGGAAACAAAGTCCCCGTCATCACAATACCACCATCCAATGTTAATGAAACAGAGCTGTCTGCAAAATCCTTATCCATAAACAAAGGAGCAGCCATGTGAAGTTGAAAAGTCAAAGCAGTAAAATCTACATCCAAAACCCCATACCGCAACTCCACCAACGTAGCCCCTTTTGGAAAAACCAACCGACTCAAATCCAAATCACTTACTGTCAAACCGGTAGCCCCTGAAGCAACCTGATACGTACCCGGCAACAAATCCTCAGGAGAACGCTCCGTCAAATCAAACTCACACCATAATTTCTTCCCCATCGGGGTAGCCAAACCCAAAGCAACGTCACGCTTACCTCGTTCCGAAACGGTATCCAACGTTTTGATCTCCTGCAACAAACTAACCATGCGTCTGAAACGTTTTGTGTCATTACAGGTTTGTATAAACGGGAATAACCCATTACGAAATAAACTCCCCACTTGTGAAACCTGTCCAAACTCACTCGCATTCTCCCGAACACGTATCATGCTCGCTTTTGTCTTGATGGCCTCACTGTTAAAACCACCACCACATTCTCTCGCAAACGAACCATACTTGTTTTCATAAAAATTTACCCCACCAATAGTCCCCGATAGCTTAATTATGCCTTTTTGTCTTGCCATGTCTATAAGTTTTAAAACGCACAGTAAAGTTAAAAATAAATCTGAAATAATCAATAGGTATAGCGTAGTTATAGCGTTTTAATAGCGTAGTTATAGCGTTATATATTCCTATCTGACCCGTTCTATACAGCTATTAGAAGGCACTTTTAGCAATAGTTACCTAAAATTAAAAGGATATTTTTTATATATCACAATAAAAGTAGTTGTTAATTAAAATAATAATAAAAATTAAATAAGTATATATAATTTAAAAGGGGTAATCAACAATTGTTTAATGATTTTATTATTTTTACCCTATAAAAAATAGGGGTAGTTATGAAAATAGAAAAAAGATGGATAATCTCATTTATCCTAATCAGCATCGTAGCCATCAGTGGATTATTCTGGAAACCCACCGAAGCTCTGGAAGGAACTCAATTCAACTCCGCTGATACCATCGTCACCGCTGACGTGGCTTGGCTATTAACCTCTTCCTGTTTAGTACTACTCATGACTCCCGGACTTTCCTTTTTTTATGGCGGAATGGTGGGCAAAAAGAACGTGATTTCCACCATGCTTCAAAGTTTTATTTGCCTTGGTGTGGTGACATTGTTATGGGTAGTTGTGGGTTTTAGTTTGGCATTTGGCTCTTCAATTGGCTTTACCCTAAACGGCACTCATTACGGAATCATTGGAAACCCATTCGAATTTGCCTTCTTTGATCAGGTAGGGGTGTTGCCACACAACGAAATGGCCTCCACAATTCCCTTCATCCTTTTTGCTCTTTTTCAAATGAAGTTCGCCGTAATTACCCCGGCAATTATTACAGGTTCCTTCGCAGAACGCGTGCGATTCATTTCCTACCTGCTGTTTATTTGTCTGTTCACTTTGTTAATATACACGCCACTTTGCCACATGGTGTGGCACCCGAATGGTTTATTAGGAAGTTACTTTGGTGTAAAAGATTTTGCCGGAGGAACTGTAGTGCACATGAGTGCCGGATTTGCCGCATTAGCCGGTGTATTAGTCTTAGGCAAACGCAAAAACAGCGAACATATTCCAACCAATATTCCATTTGTGTTATTAGGAACAGGGATGCTTTGGTTTGGGTGGTTCGGATTCAATGCAGGATCAGCTTTAGCGGCAAACAGCACAGCTGCTTTAGCATTTGCTACAACAACTGTGGCTTCAGCTTCCGCTATGCTCACATGGATTTTCTTTGATCGACTCCACGGACGTAAGGTTTCTGCACTTGGGGCATGCATCGGAGCCGTAGTAGGACTTGTTGCAATCACCCCCGCAGCAGGATTCATTACCATTCCTCAAAGTATATTCTTCGGCTTCATCGCAGCAATTGCCTCCAACAAAATGCTCTATTGGAAAAAACTGAAAGCCATCGACGACACACTCGACGTTTTTGCTTGCCATGGTGTGGGCGGAATTATGGGAATGGTTCTAACGGCAATTTTCGCTCAAGGAGAAAATGCCAGTTTACTGCACGGAGGTTGGTCTGTATTTTTACACCACATGATCGCTTTAGTTTTAGTAGCCGCTTTCACTTTCTTTGGGGCAATGTTATTATACAAAATAACCAACAGCATCATTCCTCTTCGTGTCTCAGAAGAATCTGAAATCATCGGATTGGATTTGTCACAACATGATGAAAAACTGTAAAAACAATTACATACACTTTATCAACATGTTTCACAATACCCGGATTTAAAAAATAGTATAGTAAATGGTGAAAAGTTGCATTTGTTTTTTGGCTCCCTTTAGGGTTGGGGTAAAGAAAAAACAAATGCAACGATACCAACTTTTGAATTTCTTTTTTGGCTCCCTTTAGGGTTGGGGTAAAGAAAAAACAAATGCAACGATACCAACTATTGAATTTAGAAACACAAAACAAAAATTAACTACATTTGAACTACCATTGAATAAACAGCATAAAAAAACCAACCCATGAAAAAGTACCTTTTTATTTTGTTGATTTGTTTCGGATGTAATTCTCCTAAACCAACAAATGTTGCAAAAACGGAAGTAAATGATTTACTTGACCAGTGGCACAAAGCCGCCGCTGAAGCAAACTTTAATGACTATTTCAATTTGATGTCAGAAGACGCAATTTTCATAGGTACAGACGCCACAGAAAATTGGAATAAAACCGATTTCATGGCCTATTCCAAACCGTATTTTGACCGTGGAAAAGCTTGGAGTTTTACTGCTTTAGAACGCAATGTCTTTATTGCAGAAGATGGTAAATCAGCTTGGTTTGATGAATTGCTCAACACCCAAATGAAAATTTGCAGAGGAAGCGGCATTCTCATAAATGAAAATAACCAATGGAAAATAAAACATTACGTACTTTCCATGACCATTCCAAATGAAAACAGTAACGTAGTAATCAAAGCAAAAGATTCGATAGAGTTGGCACTAATTCAAAAACTTCAAAAATAATTTTACTTTTTTAAAACCATACCGGTTGTAATCTCGTAACTAAGTGAAACAAACTAAAAACACTTGGTTATGAAGTTACATAAATCACTTAAAATTGCTTTAGGATGCACCTTGGGTGTATTCATCTTTCTTTTCATTGTTTTAGTAGTACACATCGCAACAGCAAAACCCGTTGAACTGGACAATGCAACTTACCAAATAAGCAGAATCGATTTTAAAGAACCTTTGGATTCTTTAAAAATGAAAGAAATCAGACGCAATCTAAAATCCATTCCCGGAGTTAAAAATGACCGTTTTAATCTTGAAAATGGTGTGGTCGTTTTTTATCATGACAACCGTATTGTTGATGCTGAAGGGGTTTTTAACCAACTTCAAGCCAAAGGAAACTATAACGCAGAACGTTTTGTCATCTCTGATGAAATAGCGTCAAAAAAAGTGTGTCCGGCAATGGATACGAATAGTTTCAGCTACAAATTCTCACGGGGTATTCAACGAATTTTTAATTAATCTTTAAATATAAATGTTATGACTAAGTATTCTAAATTGGCTTTAATAGCCTTGTTTCTCGGACTGGGTTCTCTATTCGTTTCCTGTAGTAGTGATGACGATAACAGCACGCCGGCCGAATTGAGTTTGTATGAAAAACTTGGAGGTTTTACCAAAGTAGCCGACCCTAATAACCCATCAGCAATGATTGAACAAGGGCGATTAAGCTACCGTTCTGTTGTGGATAGTACCATTACGCTAATTGTGGCCGACATTGTAAGTGGAGCAAACGGAAATTTAGGTGCCCATTTTGCCCCTGTGGTTGGTGAAGTACTTTCAGGAAACTCCACAAATGTTGCGGTATTAAGTAAGAACTTAACCGATTTCTTCTCCGCAAATACAGGAGGTGGTTCCACAAACACCTATAGCGGTTTAAACATGGTGGACGCCCACAACCCGGCAACCAACCCAAGAATGGGTGTAAAATCTACCAATGCTAATTATGATAAGTTCATTGGTTATGTTGGTGCTGCAGCCGGATTAAACGGCGTAACTGACCCGGCTTTGATTGGGGAAGTGGTAACAGTATTAGAATCCCTTCGAGCTCCAATAGTGCAAGAGTAGTCCCCAAGTCTACTTTTCTATAAGAAAAACCGCTTTGTTACTATAAAGCGGTTTTTTTATTTATTTGATTTTCAAATAATTAGATGTTTTAGCAAGTGCTTTTTAACATCTGTTTTATGAATTTTTAAAAAAGAGCACTGTACCTTTGTGGCATCCAAAAACAAAAGACCTCGTTTTCATGAGTGAAAACGTGTGTCTACTTATTAAATACCACACCATGAGAAAAACAATACTTTTGTTTTTATACTTTTTTGTTACCCTAAGTTTCGGCCAAGTCCCGGAATTTTATGCAGGAATAAATTTTAACCTCACAGGAGAACCTTTGCGAAATCAACTTTCCGATTTAATTACATTCACGCATCAAACCAATTTAATATACACTCCTGAAACTTGGATTGCCATTCAAATGACAGACCTTGATCCAACAGACAACACAAAAGTGTTATTGGTTTATGGATACAATGATAATGATCAAGAAACTTTTAATGACAGAACTCGTTCTGTTGATGCCAATTGCACCACCTCAAGTTGCATGGGTTTATGGAACAGAGAACATGTTTTTGCACGTTCTTTAGGGCAACCCAATTTAGGCTTTGAACTGGCGGGTTCAGATGTACACAATTTAAGAGCTTGTGATTCTCAAATGAATTCATCAAGAGGGAATAGACGATTTGCACAAGGAAGTGGCAACGCCGGATTGGTTGGCCCTAATTTTTATCCGGGTGACGAGTGGAAAGGCGATATTGCCAGAATGATGATGTACATGTATCTGCGGTACCAAACGCAATGTTTACCCACTTATGTTGGAGCAGGTTCCACGGCTCTGAGTCCGCTGGGAGATATGCCCGACATCTTTTTACAATGGAATGCCGAAGACCCTGTTTCTGTATATGAAATGAACCGCAACAACATTCTGGAACAATGGCAAGGAAATAGAAATCCGTTTATTGATAATCCCTACATTGCCACGTTAATCTGGTCCGGACCTCCTGCACAAGACAATTGGAATCTTTTAAGCATCACACAATCTACTTGGGATACCGTAACGGTTTATCCAACGATAACTTCTGACCAAGTATATGTTGCCAATTCTACAGGAATGGACATTAAATATGAAGTAAATTCAACGATTGGACAACAAGTAAAATCGGGAGAAACAACAGACCAAATAGACTTATCAACGTTGCCTAGTGGCGTGTATATTATCCGTTTAGAACAAAACCAATTGCAGAAAACAGTAAAAGTTATTAAACGATAAAAAACTAGCCGACCTGATGCTTAAGGTTCTCTAGCATTTCAACGGTCATGGTTTCCATGTTGAAATTGTGTTTCCATCCCCAATCTGTTCGAGCAGCACTATCATCAATAGAAGCAGGCCAACTGTCAGCTATCTTCTGACGAAAATCCGGAGCATACGAAATCGTAAAATCAGGAATATGCTTTTGAATTTCAGCAGCTATTTCTTTAGGAGTAAAACTAATTCCGGCTAAGTTATAAGAAGACCGTATTTTTATTTGCTCTTTTGGAGCTTGCATGATTTCAATAGTCGCTCGAATGGCATCTTCCATATACATCATAGGTAATTTGGTTTCTTCTGAAAGAAAACATTCAAAACTACCATCGCTTAAGGCTTTGTGATAAATATCAACGGCATAATCTGTTGTGCCACCTCCCGGAGGAGTAGACCAACTAATTAATCCGGGATAACGAATACTGCGAACATCAACACCAAATATGTTGTGATAATACTCACACCAACGTTCACCAGATTGTTTTGAAATTCCATAAACCGTTGTAGGTTCCATTATCGTGAATTGTGGCGTGTTTTCTCGTGGTGTAGTGGGGCCAAAAACAGCAATACTTGAAGGCCAAAATATCTTTTTTATCTTCCCGGCTTTGGCAATATTCAATACATGAAAAAGGGAATTCATATTCAAATCCCATGCAAAAGCAGGGTTTTTTTCGGCTGTAGCCGATAATAAAGCAGCCATCAAATACACTTCTTCAACTTGATATTTTTCGATGATGTGCTCAATTTGATTAAAATCTAAGGCGTTTAAAACTTCAAAAATCCCGTCATTCACCACATCATTATTTAACTTACGAATGTCTGATGCAATAACATTTTCAACACCATAAAGTTTTCGTAGTTGCAGTGTGAGCTCAGTACCTATTTGACCGCAAGCTCCAATAATGAGGATTTTCGTATTCATAGAATTGCTTAAATTTGACTACAAATATAACGTTTTCGTTAGTGGAAAAAATAATTTCTCTCAAAGAGTTTGTGATATTTTAAAGTCACATTTCTGAATCATTTTCTGTAATAATTTATGGAACTCTTCACACCAATGCGTAAAGTTTCTATTTACCTTTGTATTTTTGAAAACTAATTCAGTTCAGATGCTACGACTTGGAGTACTACTATTTTTGCTAACACTTTTCGTTTCTTGTAAAGATGATAACGAACAACGTTTAATTGCTCAAGAAAAAGAAATCCAAAAAAAAGAAGCCGTCTTTAATAAAATTAATAATTCCTGGCGTTTTCGAACGCTATCGTTGCAACCCAAAACACAATTACTAGTTGCAGATTGGCCAGAATGGCGATTATTTTTTACTGAACTGAACCAAAAGCCAACCAGCAGTATTGGTGCTTTTCAAAAAAAATCAAAAGAGTTGACTCAAAAAGCGGAAGCCATGGTGGAAACGATCCCAGAACCACTGTTTAAACCGGAATTTAAAAGTAGGTTTTTAGTGCTTTCCACACAATTTCGTTCGTTGGAATTATACATGAATTTAGATGATATTCCTGAAGAAAAGGTTATTTATTTTATCAACGAAATAAACCGTCAATTGGCATCTATTGAATTGCAACTGGAGGAGTTAATAAGACGAAGTGAAGTGCCAAAAGAACAAGGTGAAGCGGATATGATTCGAATGTTAGATACCTCAAGAGCTGTAAAAAATATTCCTAAAAACTTAGAAATCGTTGAATAAATCGGATATCGTTTCGTTATATGCCAAGTCATCCAAAGTCAATGGATTGACAACTATTTTAGCACAACAAGAAACCAAATTACTCGTAAAAGGATTGGTGGGTTCTTCTTTCTCACTAGTCATTCAAAATATATTTGAAAAACTGCAAGTGCCCTTTTTGTTGCTCTTTCAAGACAAAGAAGAAGCGGCTTATTATTTGAATGATTTAGAACATTTGCTCAACGAACAAGATGTTTTATTCTACCCAAGTTCCTACAGAAGACCGTATCAAATTGAAGAAACCGATAACGCCAACGTGTTGTTGCGAGCTGAGGTTTTAAACAGAATAAATTCCAGAAAAAAGCCTTCCATTATCGTTAGTTATCCTGAAGCTATTTTTGAGAAAGTAGTAACCCGAAAAGAACTCGATAAAAACACCTTAAAAGTAAGTGTTGGAGACAAAACCACCATTGATTTTATAAATGAAGTATTGTTTGAATACCATTTCAAACGGGTTGATTTTGTATCAGAACCCGGAGAGTTTTCCGTTCGAGGCGGAATTATTGATGTGTTTTCGTTTTCAAATGACAACCCTTATCGGTTAGAGTTTTTTGGCAATGAAGTAGAAAGCATCCGCACCTTTGATGTGGAAACGCAACTTTCTCTGGAAAAGCAAAACAAAATTGCCATCATTCCCAATGTAGAAAATAAATATCTTCAGGAAAACAGAGAGAGTTTTTTAGAATACATACATCCCAAAACAATATTGTTTTTTCAGAATACGGAGGTGATTGTTTCACAATTGGATAAACTCTTTGAAAAAGCAACAGAAGCTTTTGAAAAAGTATCCAAAGACATTAAACACGCTTCGCCAGAAGAATTATTCATTCATCAAAAATCATTTTGCAAAAAAGCTTTGGATTTTTCTATTGTTGAATTGGGAACCACATCTTTCTTCAAAACGGATAAAGAGATTGAATTTCACATGCAACCGCAACCTTCATTCAACAAGCAATTTGATTTGTTGTTGAACAATTTGAATGAAAATCACTTTAACGGCTTCAAGAATTATTTGTGTTGTTCCAACGAAAGTCAGGCCAATCGTTTTCATGATATTTTTGAAAGTTTAGACGAAGAAAATCATGAAAATATCAGGAAGCAATACAAAACAATAGTTTTTCCGTTATACCAAGGATTTATTGATGAAGAAGCTCAGATTGCAATTTATACCGACCATCAAATTTTTGAACGTTACCACAAATTCAGCATTAAAAACGGGTACTCTAAAAAGCAAACCATCACGTTAAAAGAATTGACCACACTTTCAGTTGGTGATTATGTGACACATATTGATCACGGAATTGGAAAGTTTGGCGGTTTACAAAAAATACAAGTGGAAGGCAAAACCCAAGAAGCCATTAAATTGGTCTATGCCGATAATGATATTGTGTATGTGAGCATTCACTCGCTGCATAAAATTTCAAAATACAACGGAAAAGACGGCACACCACCCAAAATTTACAAACTGGGTTCCAACGCTTGGAAAGTTTTAAAACAGAAAACAAAAGCTCGCGTAAAACACATTGCCTTCAATTTGATTCAATTGTATGCCAAACGAAGATTGGAAAAAGGATTTCAATATGCACCGGACAGTTATTTGCAAAAAGAGTTGGAAAGTTCCTTTATTTATGAAGACACCCCAGATCAAATTACCGCCACCCAAGATGTAAAAAACGACATGGAAAGCGACAGACCTATGGATCGTTTGGTGTGTGGCGATGTTGGTTTTGGTAAAACCGAAGTGGCCATCAGAGCTGCATTTAAAGCGGTGGATAACGGTAAACAAGTAGCAATTTTGGTACCAACCACCATTCTGGCTTACCAACACCACAGAACGTTTACGGAACGATTGAAAGACATGCCGGTTACCATAAACTATCTGAACCGTTTCAGAACCGCAAAACAAAAGAGCGAAACCCTAAAAGGTCTTGCAGAGGGAAAAGTGGACATTATCATTGGAACACACCAATTGGTGAGTAAAGATGTGAAGTTTAAAAACTTAGGTTTATTAATCATTGACGAAGAACAAAAATTTGGCGTAAACGTAAAAGACAAACTGAAAACCATTTCAGAAACAGTGGATACGTTAACATTAACAGCCACGCCAATTCCAAGAACTTTACAGTTTTCATTAATGGCCGCTCGTGATTTGTCAGTAATCACAACGCCTCCTCCAAATCGATATCCTATTGAAAGTCAAGTCATCGGTTTTAGTGAAGAAGTGATTCGAGATGCCATTTCTTATGAAATTCAAAGAAACGGTCAGGTTTTCTTTATCAACAATAGAATAGAAAACATTAAAGAAATTGCCGGAATGATTCAACGCCTTGTGCCTGATGCAAGAGTTGGCGTAGGTCACGGTCAAATGGACGGCAAAAAGCTAGAAGAATTAATGTTGGCATTCATGAACGGTGAGTTTGATGTTTTGGTAGCTACAACCATCATTGAAAGTGGTTTGGATGTGCCAAATGCAAATACCATTTTTATAAATAACGCCAATAATTTCGGATTGTCTGATTTGCATCAAATGCGAGGTCGTGTGGGTCGAAGCAATAAAAAAGCGTTTTGCTATTTTATCACACCTCCTTATTCTGCCATGACAGATGATGCGAGAAAAAGAATTCAAGCCTTGGAACAATTCAGTGAATTGGGAAGTGGATTCAACATTGCCATGAAAGACCTTGAAATTAGAGGAGCAGGAGATTTATTAGGTGGTGAACAAAGTGGTTTTATCAATGAAATTGGTTTTGATACCTATCAAAAAATCATGAATGAAGCCATTGAAGAATTGAAAGAAAATGAATTCAAAGAATTATACCAAACCAATGAAGATAGTGATGCCAAAGAATATGTAAAAGACATACAAATTGATTCCGATTTTGAGTTGTTATTTCCGGATGAATACATCAACAACATTTCAGAGCGATTGAATTTATATAATGAATTGAGCACTGTTAAAACAGAAGAATCACTTTTGGCGTATGAGCAAAAACTCATCGATAGGTTTGGCCCATTACCAAAAGAAGCAATTGCTTTGTTGAACAGCATCAGAATAAAATGGAAAGCCACACAAATTGGAATTGAAAAACTCGTGTTAAAACAAGGCAAAATGATTGGCTACTTTGTGGGCGATCAACAAAGTGATTTTTACCAATCGTCACGCTTTCATAAAGTACTACAATTTGTGCAACAAAACGGCAACCTTTGTAAAATGAAAGAAAAAGAAACAAAAAACGGATTGCGTTTGTTGCTTACTTTTGAAAATGTAAAATCGGTAAAAAAGGCGTTGGAATTGATGGAGATGGTAGGAGGGTAGTTGACACTTTGTAATCTACATGCTTATATCTCAACACGATAAGTATTCTTGTGTACTATGTGTTCTAAAAATTTAATATCTTTGCATTTTAATCAACCTTTTTGATTAAATACATTTAAGTAGTAAAACAATCTTATGTTTTCTGTCTTATGTATCGTATATTTCAAATTTCATGAATAAAAATTAAACTATGTTTTTCAGAATCTTAGTCTTGCTTTTATGTACTTCATTTGTTTTTTCTCAATCTCCTGGATCTCTTGATGTAACTTATGGGACAAATGGCATTAGTGGCCACACACTTACCATAAACAATGTGTTACACGGGCTTTCTGTTCGTGACTTTCATATTCTTCCTAATAACAAGATATTGGCAGTAGGAATAGCTCAAAATGGTTGCTCATCAACTCAAAATCAGTTTGGTTTTATTATTAGATTGAATAATGATGGTTCATTGGATACAACATTTAATAATGGTGGTTATATTCTATTTTCTAATTATTTTTTTCAATCAATTACGCCTTTAAATAACGAAATATTTTTAATAGTTTCAAATAGTCATTTATTGAAAATAGATTCTGAAGGGAATCTTGATGTTTCATTTGGTAATGATGGATTTTTATTTTTGAATCTTCAGGCATTTAAAGCTATTAGTACTCAAAACGGAAAAATATTGATAGGAGGAAGAAAAATGAACTCCTCAGCACAATGGGAAGTTGCACTTACCCAAATCAATTTAGATGGAACCTTAGATAATAATTTTGGGAATAATGGCTTAGTAATAATTCCTCATCAAAGTGGAGCTTCAACAACATTTGGAGGTATTCACATTGATAATCAAAATAGAGTTTTACTTGCTTGTCGTAGACAAGTCTCTCAAAACAACGGGAAAATTATTGTGTTCCGTTTAACACAAAATGGTGACTATGACAATTCATTTGCTACTAATGGTATGTACTTTGAAGATTTTCATTTTAATGCAAGAACTCAAGATGTTAAAACCACTTCTGATGGAAAAATTGTAATTGCAGGTAATGGCCAACTTACATCTTTTGGAAATCATGGGCTCATTTTAATTCAATTAAATGAAAATGGTACTCTCAATACTAATTTTGCTACAAATGGTAGAGTACATCTTCCAATTTACAGTGAATCTACTGCAAATTGTTTGCATATTCTAATCGATGGAAGCATCGTGGTAACCGGCGGATATGAAAGTTCATATGTAGCAAAATTTAACAGCCAAGGAATAATTGCTGCTGATTTTGGAGAGAATGGAGTGGTTAATCAATTTTTATTTGACTGGACAGGCTTTAATACAACATCTAAAATAATTGATAATAAAATATTACTTGCAGCAAATACAGCCTTTGCACATTGTGCACAACAAAAGTATGAAGCTTTGTTTGTCCGTTTTTTCTTAAGTAGTGAAAGTCTAGAAATTTCAACTCCTGAATATGGTTCTTTTGAATTGTATCCAAACCCCGTAACAGAAAAATTATTTATTAAATCTTTAGATAAGATAGAGCTAGTAGAAATCTTTTCCACAAACGGTAAAATAATGAACTTAAAAAGTGAATTTACAGAAGGCTTAAATGTTGCTGACTTAAGCAGCTTAAGTTCAGGAGTTTATATTGTAAAAATTTCTACAAAGAAAGATTTTATCACAAAATATGTTATAAAAAAATAATTTTGAAAAGCCGATTAACTTAATCTTAAAGGAGTAATAAAAAAATAAAATTTTCCATACCATTTAAACATATTAAGTCGTTACAAACTCTTCAAATCTTTAATCACCTTAAAAGCCAAATCAACTTCTTCTTCACTCACCAAAACAGTAAACTCATTTGAAGTAGAAATAACTTCATTAATGCTTATTCCTTCCCAGGCCAAGCGTTGGAAAATATAATAATAAACACCGGGAACAGATACGTTATCTTTTGGAAGTTTTACAGTGATTGAAGCCAATTTATCTTGTTTTTGAAACAAACGCTCGTTAGCAAAATGTTTCAGCACCAAGTGACTTACAACATCACTTACCACAATATTGGTTTCATTTACACCTCTTGATGACGTATAAAAAATATCTTGATAGGCATTAATCTCGGAGATTAAATCAGCCTGTTTATCCAAAATGGTTTCTGATACTGCAAACGTGTAATCGGTTAAAGAAGAACGAACCGTGATTTCGCCAAGGTTTTTCAACACTTTTAAAATTCTGTGGTTCAATCGGAAATCTAAATCTTCAGACAAACGTTTTAAAGCCATAACAATGGCACCTTGCTTCACATCTTTGCCCAATTCTTGTTCCAATTCAGGCATCATGTTTCTTGCCAAAGAAGTCAAATTGATGATTCCTTGTGACAAAGCACTCAATAAAAAGGGTTTGGTTTTGATGTAGTGTTCTACAACAGAAGAAATCGTTTTCATAGTTGTGTGATTTATTTCCAGACAAATATACTACTAAAATACAATTTGTTACAAATATAACAGCTTAAAAATAGAAAAAAGCATCTTCCAAATGTTCAATTTTAAAGATATCGCCTTCTTTGTGAATGGCAATAATATCAAACCGCACTTCAACATCCATATCGTTTTGGATGACATATTCATTGACCGCTTTTACCAACAGTTGAATTTTTTTGGGTTTAACAAAATCTTGTGGCAATCCAAAATCTATTGAGGAACGAGTTTTTACTTCAACAATAGCCAAAGTGTTTTCTTTTTGAGCAATAATGTCAATTTCAGCTTTTTGAAAAGTCCAATTGGTCTCCAGAATTTCATACCCGTTTTCTTCTAAAAACGCTGCTGCTTCCTTTTCTCCAAATTTACCCAGTTCATTGTGTTCTGCCATGATAAAAATCCAGTATTTATAAATCTTCTTGAATAAGAAATTTTAACAGAAAAATGATTGCTGAAAGAATTATAAAAAATAAAGCAGTTCTATTTTTTACCTTTCTAGATTTATAAATTATTGAATCTTTACCATTTTTCTTTGATAACATTTGTTCCCATTTTATCATGTATTTAAATAAAAATACTGCGGATATTATGAGTAAAACAAAATATAATAAATTATACATATTTATTCAAACTTCAAAACCGTTCCACTCTCAGAAACCTCCAACAAAACTTGCCTCCCAAATACCAACGCCCTATTATCAGGAATATGTCCGGCAGGAAAATTATACACCATCGGAATATTGTATTTTTTTGTAATATCTTCAATAATTTCTAAGGCATTTTTTCCCCAAGGAATGTCGTTGTCTTTCATTTTTGTCATGCTTCCCACAACAATTCCTTTCAAACTTTCAAGACAACCATTTCGTTTTAAATTCATCATCATACGGTCAACATGATACAGGTATTCGTCTAAATCTTCAAGAAATAAAATTTTATCTGAACAATCAATAGCAGAATTTGACCCAAATAAACTGTATAAAATAGATAAGTTCCCACCCACCAATTCGCCTTTTGTTGTTCCGATTTTATTCATTGAATCATACGGAATGGCGTACGAAAGCGGTTCTCCAAACAAGGCTTTTCGCAAGCTTTCTTTGGCTTCTGGTGTCGCCCTCGGAATATTAACCGGCATCATTCCGTGAATGGATTGAATGCCCAAGGTATTGATGTGGTTATGCAATACGGTTACGTCACTAAAACCTACAACCCATTTTGGATTTCTTTTAAACTTGGTAAAATCCAACAAATCAACCATTCTAACAGTTCCATAGCCGCCACGAACACACCAAATGGCTTTTACATTTGGATTGTCTAACTGTGTTTGAAAATCAAAAGCCCGTTCTTCATCTGTTCCGGCTAATTGATTGTTATCTAATCCGATAGAAGATCCGATAACAATTTTCAATCCCCAATTTTCCAAGAATTCTTTGGCGAGTTTTAAATCATCATCAATATGTTTTCTGGCAGTTGCAACAATGGCAACCGTATCGCCTTTTTTTAAATAAGGAGGAACAATCATTTTTTTTTCCATTTGAGCGTTTGTGTTGAAAAAAAGTGCGAGAAGTCCAAACGTTACTATTTTTTTCATGATTCACTGATTTTCATATAACAAATAAACAAATAAACCCTCAAACCATAAAACGAATCTCGAAAATTAAATGAGAATCGTTGGGTTTGTTTATTTTTGCAAAATATTTATAGTAACTTATCTCAATTTTATTCTTATACCTTAAGAATAGCAATTGTCAGAAACAAAATTTTATGATAGAAAATCCAAAAAGATATACCATTACAGCGGCTTTGCCTTATACAAACGGTCCGATTCACATTGGTCATTTGGCGGGTGTTTATGTACCGTCTGATATTTATGCTCGTTACTTGCGTTTGCAAGGAAAAGATGTGGCATTTATTTGCGGGAGCGATGAACATGGCGTGGCGATTTCGATGAAAGCCAAAAAAGAAGGCATCACACCTCAGGAAGTGATTGACAAATATGATGGAATTATCCGAAAATCATTTGCAGATTTTGGAATTTCGTTTGATAATTATTCGCGGACTTCGTCTAAGATTCACCATGAAACGGCTTCGGCTTTTTTTAGAAAATTGTATGAGAATGATGATTTCATTGAAGAAACGAATGAACAATTGTATGATGCGAAAGCTGATCAGTTTTTGGCGGATCGATTTGTGGTAGGAACTTGTCCGAAATGTGGAAACGAAGAAGCATATGGCGATCAATGTGAAAAATGTGGTTCTACGTTGAATGCAACCGATTTGATAAACCCCAAATCGACTATTACAGGTGAAACTCCGATTTTAAAATCGACTAAACATTGGTTTTTGCCATTAGACAGATACGATGATTTTTTGAAAGAATGGATTTTAGTTGGTCATAAAAATGATTGGAAAACCAACGTTTTGGGTCAAGTGAAATCGTGGTTGGATGATGGTTTGAAGCCGAGAGCCGTAACGAGAGATTTGGATTGGGGAATTGATGTTCCGGTAGAAGGTGCCGAAGGCAAGAAATTGTATGTTTGGTTTGATGCTCCGATTGGTTACATTTCTTCTACTAAAGAATGGGCTGCCAGAGAAGGAAAAGACTGGGAACCGTATTGGAAAGATGCCGACACAAAATTGGTTCATTTTATTGGAAAAGATAACATCGTTTTTCATTGCATTATTTTTCCGGCGATGTTGAAAGCCGAAGGAAGTTATATTTTGCCTGATAATGTTCCGGCGAATGAATTTTTGAATTTGGAAGGAAACAAACTTTCTACTTCCAAAAACTGGGCGGTTTGGTTGCACGAATATTTGATTGATTTCCCGGAAAAACAAGATGTGTTGCGTTATGCTTTAACCGCGAATGCCCCAGAAACCAAAGATAATGATTTTACGTGGAAGGATTTTCAGGCAAGAAATAATAATGAATTGGCTGCGATTTATGGAAATTTCATTAATCGCGTAGTGGTGTTGACGCATAAATATTATGATGGAATTGTGCCGCAACCGAATGAATTTTCAGAAGTGGATGAACAAACCTTGGCGGAATTGAAAGCCTATCCTGCCGTGATTGCTAGTTCTATTGAAAGATACCGATTTAGAGAAGCCCAAGGCGAATTGATGAATGTGGCTCGTTTAGGCAATAAATATTTAGCCGACGAAGAACCATGGAAAATGATTAAAACCGATCCGGAACGTGTGAAAACACAAATGTATGTGGCGTTGCAAATTGCGACGGCGTTGGGAATTTTATCGGAACCGTTTTTGCCTTTTACAGCTAATAAAATGGTTAAGATGTTACAAACGGAATCAATTAATTGGGATAACGTTTCCAAATCATCTGAATTATTGAAACCTGGCCACAAAATTGGTCAAGGTGAAATATTATTTGCCCAAATTGATGATGCTGAAATCCAAAAACAAATAGACAAATTAGAAGCCACAAAAACCGCAAACAAAATGGAGAACAGAACCGTTGAACCTCAAAAAGAAACTGCAACTTTTGAAGATTTTTCAAAATTAGACATCCGTGTAGGAACGATTTTAGAAGCTGAAAAAATGCCAAAAGCCAATAAATTATTGGTTTTAAAAGTAGATACAGGAATTGATGTGCGAACTATTGTTTCCGGAATTGCGGAACATTTTTCACCGGAAGAAGTGATTGGAAAACGAGTGACGGTTCTAGTGAATTTAGCCCCAAGAGCCTTACGTGGTGTAGAAAGCCAAGGCATGATTTTAATGACCAATAATACCGAAGGGAAATTGGTTTTTGTAAATCCGGATGCGGATGGGGTTGATAACGGGGCTACTATTAATTAAAGATTATTTATGAAAAGTATTTTATATATTTTATTCGGTTTTCTGCTATTTTCGAATTCAGTTCGTTCTCAGCAAAAAATAGCAAGTTTTACAGCAGATCACAACAAAGAACAAAATCTTTTTTCGGTCGCAGATAACACCGGTGCTACAACGTTATTTCTAGCAGATAAAACTAAACTAACTGGAATTCAGTTTGATGAATCTTTTCGTATTAAAGACTCGCTGAGCATAGCATTCAATCCGAAAGAATTGAAAAGAATGGTTGCTACTCATCCAAATGAAA
>JAUXNR010000624.1 GCA_030682755.1 Flavobacterium sp. | reverse complement strand
CAATTTTAAGTTTGCTGTTTTCTAAAACCTTCAACATTACACTTCCAACAAGGCCGGTAGCACCAATAACTGCAATCTTCATTTGTTACAAATATGTTTTTAAAATTACTGCAATAAGCCATAATATTTTTTCCGATTAGCAGGAAATATTCTTAAGCTAATTTTGATTCTTTGATGCAAAAGTAGTATTTTTAAAACTTAATTCAGGATCATCAGTTTCAATATTTTAATGTACATAAAACCATTTTATCGTGAGAACATTATTTTTTCTGCTGTTGTTTCTTCCATTGGTGGCATGGAGTCAACTTAATGATGACTTTTCGGATGGCGAAATCTTAAACAATCCAACATGGCTGGGCGATTTGAGTCTTTTTAAAGTCAACAGCAATTTTCAACTTCAACTAAATCAGTTAAATCCACTTAGCAACAATATTACTTATTTATCAGCATTCTCAGGTATTACTGACAGTTTAGAATGGAATTTTTCAATTCGTTTGGCCTTTAGTCCTTCTGATGATAACAAAGCAAGAGTTTATCTTTTGGCCGATAAAAGCGATTTAACGCAATCCTTAAATGGATACTTTCTGCAATTTGGTGAAGCTTTAAGTAATGATGCCATTGAGTTATTTTATCAGCAAGGAACTCAAATTCAATCAATTTGTCGCGGAACAAATGCTCGTATTGCATCAGCTTTTGATATCGACATAAAAGTTATTCATAAAAAAAATGGCAATTGGTCGGTTTTTGTTGATTGGAATAAAACCGGAAATTTTGTTTTGGAATGCAGCGGACAAAGTATTTCCAATATTTCAAATCCATATTTCGGATTTCTTTGCAGATATACGAGTTCAAACGCAACCAAATTTTATTTTGATAATGTTAAAGTCAATCATATTTATGTAGATACTGAAGCTCCGAAAGTTGCAAGTGTTGATGTAATTTCCCCCACCGAATTACGCATTATTTTTAATGAAGCTGTTGATGTTGTTTCGGCGGGGAATACTCAAAATTATCTTATTCAACAAACAAATCAAAGACCAACAAACGTTACTTTAAATACAGCAAAACCTGCCGAAGTAGTTTTAAAATTTGATAATAGTTTTACCGCAAACATTAATC
>JAUXNR010000623.1 GCA_030682755.1 Flavobacterium sp. | reverse complement strand
ATTCATTTTCTTCATACCCAAGCATTTTACTAAAATGATGGTTTGCCAACTCTATACACCTGGATTGCTTGTTGATTCGCATTAATCCAATAGCTGCTCCGTCAAAAACAGCTTTGAATAATTTTTCGTTTTCCAAAAGCTTGCTCTCTTGAATGGACACCCTTTCTTCTAAAAAAACGAATTTCTTGAAGAAAAATTCTATCCCATAAACACACAAAAGAAAAAGTGTAATTAAGAAAAAAGATTCTAATGCTAAATCTTGGTAAAAAGTGCCTCGTTTATTATCTACTATGTATAATTTCCAATTATCATTTGAGAGAATCGTCTCAACAAAATTATGGTCATACGGAATTGGATTTTCTTCAATATAAAACTGTTTGGTCTTATTGAGCGGATTTGTACTTGAAAATTGAACACTAAATTCTTCATTAGGCCATTTGGATAAACCGACATTGTCTAAAAAAGTAGATAATTTAATTACAACAGCAGAAAACCCCCAAAACGAATTGTTTTTAAAAACAGGAATCCTTCCAACAATCCCAATTTCGCCTTGCTTAAGAAATATTGGCCCGGAAAACAAAATCCTTCTATCTGAAATCGTTTTGATTGCATCAAACGAAACTGTTGGGTCGTTTGTGTTATTTATGATATCTAATCCCAATGCTTTTTCATTGCCTTCAATTGGATATATGTATTTGATAACACCATTTGGGACTAATTGAACGGCATCAAAATCTTTATTGTTCCTTATTAACTCTTCTGCAATAGCTTCAAAATTTTGAGGTTCTCCATTGTCATTTATCGCCATTGCGAGTGTAATACACGCTGTATGACTATTTCTTAGTGTTTGTTCTATTCTTTCTTTTGTTGAAAGAAGATAAAAATTCATTTTATCTAAACGTTCTTCCTTTTTAATAATTAAACGCATCCAACCGGCTAATAGAAACAAAATTAAGACAATGCCAATGATTATTCTTTTCACGCTTTTATTATATGTTTTCTTTCTGAACATCCTGTTACTTCTTTAAAACAATACAAAATACCGCTCCTTTATTTTGTTTGTTTTTAATTTCTAATCTGCCTTTATTGAGTTTTAATAAATTTTTTACTAACAACAATCCGATTCCTGTTCCGGTTTCATTTGAAGTGCCAATATTGGCTTTCACTGTTTCGTTATTGTCGTTTATTTCTTTTAACAACTCTTTACTTAATCCAACGCCATGGTCTGTAAAACATATCTTTAGTTCCGAATCAAAATCTTCCATGTGGATTGTAATTTTACCATTCGGATAACTAAATTTTATGCTGTTTGATAAAACATTCTGAAAGATGATTTGCAAGTGATTTGGGTCACACCAAACATTATGTTCATAGTAATTAATATAATCTACTGTTATGTTTTTAAGCTCTAAATTTAAGTGTGCATTATCAATAACAGAGACCAATGTTATAT
>JAUXNR010000432.1 GCA_030682755.1 Flavobacterium sp. | reverse complement strand
GTTTACAAGATAAAACACAAGTAATTCCGCTTTCTAAAACTGATTTTGTTCATACAAGATTGACACACAGTTTAGAAGTTTCCGTCGTTGGTCGTTCCATCGGTCGTTTGGTAGGGAAAAAAATTATTGAAAAATACCCACACTTACAAGAGGTTCACGGTTTTCAAATGAATGATTTCGGAACCATCGTGGCAGCAGCTTGTCTAGCTCATGACATCGGAAATCCTCCCTTCGGACATTCAGGCGAAAAAGCAATTGGAGAATATTTTAAAAATGGAAATGGACAACAATTTAAAGACAAACTTTCCGCTAAAGAATGGCAAGACTTAATTGACTTTGAAGGAAACGCCAATGGGTTTACAGTCTTAACCGGAAATCGTCCAGGAAACGAAGGCGGACTACGAATTTCATATGCCACGTTGGGAGCATTTATGAAATACCCCAAAGAAAGCTTACCAAAAAAACCAACCAAAGCAATTGCTGACAAAAAGTTCGGATTCTTTCAACGTGACAAAGCTTTTTTTAAAGAAGTTGCAACTGAATTGGGTTTAATCCCAAATAAGTCGGGTGAGGATATTGGCTATGAACGCCATCCATTGGCTTATTTAGTAGAAGCCGCAGATGATATTTGTTACACCATCATCGATTTTGAAGACGGAATCAATTTGGGCTTGGTGGAAGAAGATTTTGCTTTGGAATATTTAATTAAATTGGTAAAAGACAGTATTGATAAAACCAAATACAATTCCTTAACAACAAAAGAAGATAGAATCAGTTATTTGCGAGCTTTAGCAATCGGGAGTTTAATCAATGATGCGGTTCGTGTCTTTATTGAAAATGAGGAAGCTATTTTACAAGGTAAATTTCCGTTTGCCTTGACTGATAAAAGTAAATACAAAGCTCAAATGGATGATATCATTAAATTGAGCGTAAAAAACATTTATCAAAGCCGTGAAGTCATTGAAAAAGAAATCACAGGATATCACCTTATTAATAATTTGTTGGACAAGTTCATCACAGCATATAATAACAAACATGAAGGTAAGTTAACCAATTATGATACCTTATTGTTAAAACTACTTCCGGAAAAATATCAAATTGAAAAGGAAAGTTTGTATGAAAGATTGTTGCATATCTCTCACTATATTTCATTATTAACAGATGGGAATGCACTTTTATTAAATAAAATCATCTCATCAAATAAAGGTTAAAACAAATAGGTAATTCCAATTCCCAACATTTGTTTTAATTGCACTTTTGGACCAACGGTAATTTGCTCTCCGTTAACTTCTTCTTTGGCCTTAATATCATCGTCATAAATGGTATGAATGCCAATGTTGGCTCTAACATAATTGTTCACAATCATTTCTATCTGAACTTGCCAATCCACATCAATATTTCCAAAATTGTTGATGTAATCAGAGTATAAAGAAAAACGATTTTCAAGCACCATGTTTTTATAAATTTCTTTTTTCCAATAATTGGTAAGAAGCATTCCAAACTCATTTCGCACTTTTTTGCCTCTTCGCAATAGATTTCCTTCTTCGTCAAAAACGGCTTTAATCACTCCAAACGAACCTTTATCTGCCAAAGTTTGGTCTAAAACTAAAGTGGTTTTATTTGTTAAAGGCGACATATAAAAATTGAGATTCAAGTCTTTTCTATTGTATTCAGATCCTACTCCAAGAAATATGTAAGCAGGAGCAAAAGGTCTGGAAATGGGAACTTCAATGTTTGGATACGCATATCCGTTTGTGAATTGCGTACTAAAATTAAACCTAGCAGAAGAATACCAATTTGATTTCGGATGTTTTCTGTAACCAAAATTTGAATTTACTACAAAAGCATCTTCTGTTTTTCGCAATTCTCTGTCTTCTTGCTTGTTAATACCATATCGAATAATCATTTCATTGTTCCAAATCACATTCTTTCTTTGGTATTTTCTGGTAAAATTTCCCTTCAATAATCCTGAAACAGAACTGTTACCACCGGCATTCCAGTTGACAAAAGCAATTTGACTGAAGTCTAAACCTGCAACGTTTTTATGTTCCCAATAGGTAGTGTCTTTTTTTACAACCAGAC
>JAUXNR010000618.1 GCA_030682755.1 Flavobacterium sp. | reverse complement strand
TAGGTCTAATTTTTCTGTTTTGGCGATTAATGAAGTAAAAATAAAATCTCTTAATTTGGGATAGGCTTTTCTCAACTTCTTACTTTCAAGATTTCCCCAATACTGAATTGGCTGTCCTAATACTTTTGACTCTGAAGAAATTGCTCTTTGTTTATTTGCATACAAACCAACAAAATATGCGTAAATGTATAATTCGTAGCCAGAACCAAAGATTTTCCCTCTACTTGCCATAGATTCAACTGAACCACCACCGTATTCAGTAAATTCTCTAAATAAAATGGATTCAAATCTAGTTTCAAACTTTGGATTTCGCTTTGCCCAAATTTCATATAAAGTTTCTTTTGCCATAGTTATTCTTTTATAAGTGTAATTGTAGTTTGTATAGTTGATAAATCCAGATTATCAAAAGGCTTCTGTTTTTCAATCCTATAAATTGTACAATTTTGTGCTTCAATTTTAATACTATCAAGTAACCCAGATTCGGTTAAAAAACTCTTAGTAAAAATGATACATTGCTTATTAATGTTAGATATTATTTTAAAAAAGTCACTTTCTTTTTGTGGCGAAAAAGAGCTGGTAGGAGCATCAAAAATTAACGGGTAATCATTATCCCTTTTTAACCCTGTTAAATCAGAAACTGCAAACAAAACAGACATATACATTGTCGTTTTTAAAGCCTGGTTTGGACTATAAATGGAAACATCATTTTTATCTTTTAGTTCAATCCTTGCCGTTGTTCCATCATTTGACTTAATGATTCTAATGATACCAAAAAAACCATCTATATTCAGTTTCTCTAAATATCTATTTGCTTTCTCCTCAAGAAGAATTAAAAAGTCATTTGTATTTTTTTCTTTTGCATTTTTAAAGGCCTTTTTAATTTTATCAATAGTTTGATGAATCAAACTTGAGGTGGAAGCAACTGAATTCTTTGCTAAATTATTATAATCCGCTTGCAATTTTTCAATTTCCAATTGCAAATCAACTTCTTCTTTCTCCAATAGTACAATTTGTTTTTCTGCTGTATTCTTAAAATTCCACCAATTTGTAATA
>JAUXNR010000616.1 GCA_030682755.1 Flavobacterium sp. | reverse complement strand
GGTTTTCCATCTTTAAAAACAACACACGCTGCTACAGGATTAGTACCTTGAATATTAGAATTATCAAAACATTCAATATGGCGAGGTTCAACAGTAAGTCGCAAATCTTTCTGCATTTGAGCCATAATTCGATTGGTGTGTCGTTCCGGGTCAACAATTTGAATTTGTTTCAATTGTTCCAATCGATGGTATTTTGCATTGCGTTGCGAAAGCTCTAAAATTTGCTTTTTATCGCCTAATTGCGGAACAGTAACTTTTATTTTATCTCCAAAATCCAATTCAAAAGGCAAAATTAATTCTTTAGAAGTAAGATGAAACCTTTCGCGAAGTTCAACAACGGCCAATTCTAATAACTCTTCATCGGTTTCGTCCAGTTTCTTTTTCAATTCTAAGGTATGTGAGCGAATGATTGCTCCGTGTGAGATTTGAAGAAAATTAACATACGCCATCGTTTCATCAGAAACAATAGAAAACACATCTATGTTTGAAATTTTCGGATTTAAAATAGTTGACTTGGCTTGATAATTTTCTAAAACTTCAATCTTTTCTTTTGTTTTTTGAGCTTCTTCAAACTGCATGTTATTTGCAAAAGCATTCATTTTTACTTTAAAATCCTTCAAACTGTCTTTAAAATTTCCTTTCAGAATTTGCCGGATAGCTTCCACTTGATTTTGATAATTTTCTAACAATTCCAATCCTTCACATGGGCCTTTGCAATTACCGATATGATATTCTAAACAAACTTTATACTTCCCGCTTTGAATATTGGCTTCGTTTAAATCATAATTACACGTTCGAAGCGGATACAGTTCCTTTATCAAATCCAATAATGTATGAACGGTTTTAAAATTCGTATAAGGCCCAAAATATTCTGAGCCGTCTTTAATCATTTTTCGGGTGGAGAAAATTCTGGAAAACGGTTCTTTTTTGATACAAATCCAAGGATAGGTTTTGTCATCACGCAACAAAACATTGTATCGGGGTTGCAGTTTTTTAATTAAGTTATTTTCAAGTAACAATGCATCTTGTTCAGAAGAAACCACAATATGCTTTATCTCCACAATTTTTTTTACCAAAACTGCGGTTTTATAATTGTCATGAGATTTAGTAAAATAAGAAGCAACTCTTTTCTTTAAGTTTTTTGCTTTACCAACATAGAGAATTTTACCTTCTTTATCATAATATTGATATACCCCCGGATTGTCGGGAAGTGTTTGAAGTTGAAGTTCTAAAGTTGGGTTATTCATTTTACGATTTCGCAGCGATTTAAAAAGTTAATCTGCTGAATTTTCAAAACAAATTTAACTTTAAAAAAGACACCAAACAAACATTGATTTCTTTTAACTTTTTTACATTTACCAAATGAATAAAAAAGAAATACGCAAAAAATATAAAGATTTAAGAAGTCTGCTTTCTGCCGAAGAATTAGAGGAGAAAAGTTTGGCAATTGCCAATCAACTTCTGAAATTAGCCATTTGGCAAAAAACCTATTATCATTTATTTCTTTCTATTGAAAAACAAAAAGAAATAAATACAGAGTATATTCTTCAAATTTTAGCAGGAAAAGACAAAGAAATTGTGATTTCTAAAAGTGATTTTGAAACCAGAAGAATGAATCATTTTTTATTGACTGACAACACTAAAATCATAAAAAACGATTACTGAATTCCGGAGCCTGTAGATGGTTTGGAAG
>JAUXNR010000611.1 GCA_030682755.1 Flavobacterium sp. | reverse complement strand
CGTTGCACAACAAGGTTTGCAAGAGTTGAAAGATATGTTGTGGAAAATGTTGAACGAAGAATAATTAAAAATTATATATTTCTTACAAAAGCATCCTTAATCGGATGCTTTTTTTATGAAATTCTAAAAATTAAGTTAAAAAATACGATAACGTTGTAGTTTTTAAGTCAAAAACCAAGTGTGAAAACACAAAAAAAAGTATATTCGCAAACATTAAAAATTAATCAAAAAATGAAAAAAATTATTTTAAGTTTTGTGGCATTAATTGCTTTTGCTCCGGCAACAGTTTTTGCTAACGAAGGAATGTGGTTTTTAATGCATATTCAGCGATTAAACCAACGCGATATGCAAAAAATGGGATTGCAATTAACCGCTGAAGAAATTTACAGCATTAACAATTCCAGTGTTAAAGATGCAATTGTTCAGTTCAACGGAGGTTGTACTGCCGAGATGATTTCCAAAGACGGATTGGTGCTTACGAATCACCACTGTGGATATGATAAAATTGCAGAGCTTTCAACACCAGAAAGTAACTATTTAAGAGATGGTTTTTGGGCTCAAAACCGCAAAGCGGAATTAAAACCCAAGAGTTTATTCGTGCGTTTCTTCGTTCGTATGGATGATGTAACGAAAAGAATTTTAGGAGTTGTTAATGATAAAATGACCGAAGCAGAACGTGAAGCGGCCATCAATCAAGAAACAGCAAAAATTCAAAAAGAAAATGACGGTGGCGGAAAATATACTGTTTCTGTTCGTCCGTTTTTTCAAGGAAATGAATATTACTACTTTGTTTATCAGGATTATACTGATGTTCGTTTAGTTGGAACACCAACTGAGAGTATTGGAAAATTTGGTGGAGATACTGACAACTGGGAATGGCCACGTCATACCGGAGATTTTGCATTATTCAGAGTTTATGCTGATGCCAATGGAAATCCAGCGGAGTATTCAGAAAATAACGTTCCTTTGAAACCAAAACACCATTTGCCAATCAGTTTAAATGGTGTTCAGGAAAACGATTTTGCCATGATTTTAGGATATCCGGGTAGAACAAACCGTTGGATGCCAGCTGAAGGAATTGAGCAAAACGTAAAATTTGCTTATCCTGCTTGGGTTGAAGGTTCAAAAATGTCTATGGACAAAATGAAAGTGCATATGGATAAAGATGATACTGTTCGTTTGAATTATGCTTCAAAATATGCTTCTATTGCCAATTATTGGAAAAACAGACAGGGGATGATTGATGCTCTTTCTCAATTTAAAACAGCAGATTCTAAAAGAAAAGTTGAAAAGAAATTTGATGCTTGGGCCAATAAAAAAGCTAATAAAGAAAAATACGGAACAGTTATTAAAGATATCAACGCATATTATGCTTTAACAAATGAAAAGGCAAAACATGATAACTATTTGAATACTTTATTAAGAGGAACTTCATTTGGAACTTTGCCGGCTCGTTTAGGAAATCAATTGGTAAATTATTCTAAAGCAGATGCCAATCAAAAAGCTCAAATGAAGTCTCGTTTGGCAGAAATGATTGAAGGAACTTTTGAAACCATCTATTTGCCACTTGAAAAAGATGTGTTAGCAGGTCAGTTAGCCTTGTATGCAGAAAAAGCTAAAGGTTATGCTTTAGCACCAAGCATTCAGACAATGGTGGATAACAAAACTGATTTTACTAACTATGCTTCTAATGTAATTGATTTGAGTTTGTTTACTTCAAAAGAACGACTTTTGGCATTTTTAGAGTTACCTAATGCGGAATTGGTTACTAACGATCCTTTATATAAATTATCTTCTGATTTGATTGATCATTTCAATAATAAATCGGATGAGTTAAAAGCTGCAGAAGAGAAGTATCAATCAGGTTTCAGAAAATTAGTAGCTGGTTTACAAGAGTCAAAACTGAGCCCGATTTTATATCCGGATGCGAATTCTACTTTGCGTTTAACTTATGGAAAAGTTCGTGCTTTACCAGCAGATAAAAAAAACGATGCAAAAATCAACAATTATACTACCTTACAAGGTATGGTGAAAAAACATAAAGCAGGTGATCCTGAGTTTGATTTATCACAGCCTTTAATTGATTTGTATAACAAAAAAGACTTTGGTCAATATGCTGATAAAGACGGTTCATTACATGTGAATTTCTTAACAGATAACGACATTACAGGTGGAAATTCTGGTTCTCCGGTATTGAATGGAAAAGGAGAATTAATCGGATTAGCGTTTGACGGTAACATCGAAGCGATGGCCGGAGACGTTATTTTTGATGACAAATTACAAAGAACAATCAATGTAGATATCCGTTTTGTATTATTTATTATTGATAAATATGCCGGAGCAAAACATATTATTGACGAGTTAACTATCGTTAAATAAGGTTTATTATTAATTCAATTAAAAAATCTGCTTCAGCGATGGAGCAGATTTTTTTTTTGGTAAACATTTCTAAAATAGTTTATTTACATACTTCATTTCCTTACTTTTGAATTCAAATTAAAAACATGAAAATTTTCAAACTACTAATTCTTTTAATCTCATTTCAAATGATGGCAAATTCAGATTTTGAAAAAGCAGAGCAATTGTTTCATAAAGGAAGGTATGTTGAAGCAAAATCAGTTTTTTCAATTTATTTAAAATCTAATCCTAATCATACTAAAACTATAGAATATTTAGGAGATATTGCGGGAGTTGAAAAAAATTGGGATGAAGCCATTTTTTATTACAGTAAGATAAAAACACAACATCCAAAAAATGCCGATTATCACTATAAATTTGGAGGAGCAATGGGGATGAAAGCCAAAGAATCTAATAAATTCAAGGCTTTAGGAATGATTGATGAAATAGAAAAATCTTTTTTAACCGCAGCAAAATTAGATGCCAACCATATTGATTCCAGATGGGCATTAGTTATGTTGTATATTGAACTACCCGGAATTGTGGGTGGTAGCGAAACAAAAGCCCAAAAATATGCCAATGAATTAATGAATTTATCAAAAGTTGATGGTTATTTGGCCAAAGGTTTTATTGATGAATATTTTAAAAGATATCGTAGTGCAGAAGCAAATTACATGATAGCACATGAAATTGGAAATTCAAAAAACACCTTTCAAAAGTTATATGATTTGTATAAAAACAAATTAAAACAGCCGCAAAAAGCGGAAGAATTAAAAAAGAAATTTGAAAAATAGTAAACCGTTGTCTGTTGTCGGTTATCCGTTAACCGACAACAGACAATAGACAACCGACAACAGAATATGAGAACCCACTTTATCGCCATTGGCGGAGCCGCCATGCACAATTTAGCACTTGCTTTACATCACAAAGGTTATCACGTTACCGGAAGTGACGATGCTATTTTTGAGCCATCCAAATCACGTTTAGCAAAGTTCGGTTTATTACCGGATGAAATGGGTTGGTTTCCTGAAAAAATAACAAATGACATTGAAGCAATCATTTTAGGAATGCATGCCAAAGCGGATAATCCTGAATTGTTGAAAGCAAAAGAATTGGGTTTAAAAATTTATTCTTATCCTGAATTTTTATACGAACAATCCAAAAACAAAACCCGTGTTGTAATTGGTGGTTCACATGGTAAAACAACAATCACTTCCATGATTTTACACGTGATGCATTTTCACAATATTGAAGTGGATTATATGGTTGGAGCACAGTTGGAAG
>JAUXNR010000607.1 GCA_030682755.1 Flavobacterium sp. | reverse complement strand
AATATAACTGAATCTGCCTTCTTTAGCTACTGCTTGTATAGCATCATTTAATTTTTTGATTACTGGCGAATATCTTTCGTTTTGTTTGTTTTGGAAATCACGTTGTAATTCAACCGCTTTTTCACGTACTCTTTTGTCAATATCAATCAGCTCTTTCTCTTTTGCTTCTTTTACAGCATCTGTCCAAGTATTGAAGTTTGCTTCATACTCAGTTTGTTTTGTACGTAATTCATTTTGCAATGCCTCAATTTGCTTATTTAATTGCTCGCCATATTCTTTTAAAAACTCATCTGCTTTTAACTTTTCAGGCATAAGAGAAAATACACTATCGGTATTTAAGTAGCCGATTTTAATTTGTGCTTGTGCGTTTGCTGACGTAAATGCCACCACTATAACCAATAACGCTACTTTAATTAACTTTTTCATTTGTCTTTACTTGTTGTTTTATGTTGTTTAAGTTTTTACTGTGCAAATACACCTGGTTTTAATCCAAGTTTATTTAGTACATCGTTACTTTTATCTAAGCGAGGGCTAGAGTAAAGCATGATTAAATCCGTTGCTTTGTCAAAAATTATATCATATAATCCTTCTTGGGCAACTTGTTCTACTGCTTTTGCAACTTTATCTTGTACTGTTTTTAATAATGTTTTTCTGCGTTGAAATAATTCACCCTCAAACCCAAATTTTTCGCGTTGGAAATCTTTAGCTTCTTTTTCTTTGATGATGATTTCTTCTTGGCGTTTTTTACGAGCTTCATTAGATAATAAAACTTCTTCTGTTTGGAATGCTTTGAATAATCTATCTACTTCGGCAAACTTAGCATCCACTTCTTGCTGCCATTGAGCAGACAATGCGTCAATTTGTTTTTGTGCCGATGCATATTCCGGTACATGACGGAGTATGTACTCAGAATCTATGTAAGCAAATTTTTGCGCTAATGCAGAAGCAGTAAGCGTAAGAAAAAATAAACCTGTTAAAATAATTTTTTTCATTTTTAAAATCCTCCTAATGATTGACTGATTGAAAAATGGAACTGACCTTTGTTAGCATCCGGATTCCCGGGTATCCTATCAAATCCATAGCCATAATCTAAACCAAGTAAACCAAAAATTGGCAAAAATATTCGAACTCCCACTCCTACAGAGCGTTTAACGTTAAATGGAGAGAATTCTGTGAATCTATTCCAAGTATTACCACCCTCTGCAAACACTAATCCGAATACACTTGCTTGATCACTTAGTGTAATGGGGTGTCTTAATTCTAGTACATATTTAGAGTAAATAGGGTTACCAGTTTGGGTATCGTTTGTACCGTCTGGTACTACGCTATTATTGGCATAACCACGTAATCCTACCACTTCAGAACCTTGCAAGAAATCAAAGCCGGCTAAACCATCTCCACCTAAACGGAATCGTTCGAATTGTGTTAATCCTAATTTACGGTTGTATAATCCCAAAAATCCGAATTGAGTTTTGGCATTTAACACAAAATCGCCCCCTACGTTAATAAACCAAGAGGCATCAAACTTCCATTTGTGGAAT
>JAUXNR010000606.1 GCA_030682755.1 Flavobacterium sp. | reverse complement strand
GCTATTTTTATAATGTCTATCTCTTTATCTGTATGCACTGGGATAGCAGCAACTCCAAATAGACTTGCGGAATTAACAGTGCCTTTTTTTTTATATTTGTACTTAAAAGACAAACATAATAAAAAATGTAGTTTGACTTTTATTACTATAATTTTAGTGCTTATATTCCCCTATTTTCATCCAATTACTTGTTTAATAGTAATTCTATCTCTGTTTGCCAGTGACCTTTTACTTACGAGAATAAATGGAAGAAATTTTGTTTCTCCATGGCACAAAAATTCAATATCATATCTTCCTCTTATACTGTTAATTAGCTTTTTAATGTGGATGTGGCATAATTATTGGTTCTGGGATTACAATTTTGGACGTGTGATTAGATGGTTTGTTGGGCAAGAATCTGCATCTGGCGAGCGAGCTAAAGAAGTCCTGACTATGTTTGAAGAATATAATGTTAATTTATATGAAATGATAATTAAAGTATATGGAATACATGTTATCTATATTTTTATTTGTCTAATTATAATTACTCTTTTATTTAAAAAGATATTTACAAATGCAAACAAACTCTCTAGAGAGGAAGCAATTTTGTCTATCCTATCTACGTGGGTGTTAATTCCAGTGCTAATGGCAATTGCCCTAATTTTACTGCCTAGCCTTGCCAGTCCTGAAAGAATGATCAGATATATGGCAATTTTATCTCCTTTTTTTGTAGGTTACTTTATCTTAAATTTGTCGAACCCGCGTTTAAAAATGATATCGATTTTTTTAGTCATAGTGCTTTCTGCAAATTGTTTTTTATCAATATACCAAAGTCCATACATACATTTGCCTAGTGAACAAGTTACTGATTCCGAAATTGCTGGCATGTTTTGGTTTTTCAATTACAGATATGAAGACATTGAAATTAGACATTTATATGAAAGACATTTTAGATTTGCAGAAATGTTAATTGGTACAAAACAAACGAAATATAGAAATCTTGACGGAAATTATTACGATCAAAAAATGCCAAACCATTTTGGTTATGATGTCCACCAGAAAATCGGCGACAGTATTGATAGTAAACAATATCTTATTCTAGGGGAATGTGACTATTATATTCATCAATATATTTTCCCCAATCTTGATAAATTTAATAAGGAAGATTTTTATCATTTATATAACCAAGATTCATCCTCTTATGAGATTTACTCTAATGGTGTATTGACCATTTTCTATACAAATTCAACGAGAGATTGTTTAAATTACGATGTGCAATCGAATGAAGATTTTAATGAAAACGAAAAGGAGATTTTGATTAACTCTTGATTTCAAATCTTTGAGACATCTGATTTTCTATGGTTAAAATTCAACCTTTAACTCTCTAGTTTTCATCTTTTCCTCCAATATTTCTTACTTTTTACATAGCTTCCTTTATCCTAAATGGCTCCATATTCAGAAAAAGCATTTTACAATAGTTAAACCAACGGAGGAGTTAAGCATTAGGTTAGTAGTGATTGTTTGAAGTTAATCAACAATGAAAAGAATAGAATAGCGAAAAATCTATAGAAGTACTGAGAATTGGTAGTGCATTTCTAAAAGGAAGTCATAATTGAGGCTTTCAGTCTCAATACATTCCATCAACGAAGAGCAGGTTACTGAAAACCGATATTTATCTATGAGCTGGTTTTATAAGTATAAATACCCCTTCACACAAAGTGTCATGGGGATTTGATGGAATTCAGAGAACTCTCTAATAAACAGTGGACGTTTATTAAACCACACTTACCACCACAACCAATAACCGGAAGGTGCGACAAGAAAGCTATAATATGAATTGCAGTAAAGCTATCCCTTCCATTTGGGATAATCCTACTATGATATGCGTCAAATTGGTAACATTGGGGTATAAAGCTCATAGGACAATGTGGAGAAGTTCAGAAGTCTAATCTGAATAATCTGCTAGGGTAAGAGTACTATGAAGAATATAAAATGAACCATTG
>JAUXNR010000601.1 GCA_030682755.1 Flavobacterium sp. | reverse complement strand
TGCATCCATTTATTGTTACAATAGGAAAATTAGTATGCATCAAATGCTGCAGGTTTTTTGGTTTGTAGGTTTACCTATAATATGTTGTGCTACTTATTTAGTGTTGTATACTCCAGATTTAAAGGAAGTTTTGAGTCATACGGGTTCAAATTTTGAAACCTCAGGCGGATTTGGTCCTAACCAAGTTGCTACTGTTTTAGGATTAGGGTTGTTTGTTTTTTTTGTTCGTGCACTGTTTGCTTCACCAACTCGATGGCAACTCTTTATGAATTTAGCCATTTCATTCTTTTTTACTTACAGAGCATTATTAACATTTTCCAGAGGAGGGCTTTTAACCGGGCTGTTTATGGTAGTGATTTTGATTGGAATTGTTTTTTTTAAAGGCAATAGTAACGCTCGCCTAAAAATATTCATATCAGTAAGTCTTTTAGGAACGGCCTTGGCTATAATATGGATTTATACTGTAGTACTAACAGGAGGGTTGATTGAAAAAAGATATGCTAATCAAGATGCTCAAGGGAGAGAAAAACAAAGTATTTCATCAGGAAGAGAAGAATTGGCAATTTCTGAAATAGAACTGTTTTTAGTTAATCCTTATTTTGGAGGAGGTGTCGGAAGTGGAACTGTATACCGAAAACAGAAGTTTGACATGGTAATGGCTTCACACAACGAAGTAACCAGAATGTTAGGGGAACATGGTTTATTTGGTATTTTAGCATTGCTGTTACTAATAATAACTCCAATTATACTTTATATGGATAATAAAAATCATTTTTTTATGTTCAGTTTATTGGCTTTTTGGTTTTTAACGCTTAATCATGCTGCAATGCGAACAGCGGCACCTGCTTTTGTGTATGCACTTACATTATTAAAAATTCAATTAGATGGCATCCCTGTTATACGTAGGAAATAAACTTTCCAATATAAACAACAATCCCTCAACGATAGAAACGTTGAGCCGTCAACTGCAACAGGAGGGGATTGAGGTTACGGCTGTATCCGGTTATAAAAATAAAGTCTTGCGGTTGTTGCACATGTGGATTGCAATTGTGTTACATTCCCGTAAAGCAAATGTAGTACTTATAGACGTGTACAGCACGTTGAATTTCTGGTATGCATACAGTTGTAGTTTGTGGTGCCGTGTTTTTAATGTTCCCTATATCCCAATCTTACATGGAGGGAATTTACCTGCTCGTTTTCAAAAGAACCCCAAACAAGCAATGACATTGGTTAACAATGCTCATAAAACTGTAATTCCTTCTGCATATTTAAAGCAGCATTTAGCTTCTTTTAACTTGCCAAGAGTGGAGGTAATACCGAATACTTTAGACCTGGCAAACTGTTCCTTTAAACAACCAAGTAATTTACAGCCCAATTTACTTTGGGTCAGAGCAATTGATGGAATTTATAATCCTGAAATGGCTCTGCAAACCCTAGCTCTTGTTCAAAAAGAATTTCCTGAAGCAAAATTAACTATGGTCGGACCGTATAAATCAATTTCGGAAATGGCTTGGCAACAAACCTTAAATAAATACGAGTTACCGGTGCAAATGACGGGTAAAGTATCAAAAGAGGAATGGATTGCTTTAGCGGCTTCCCATTCAGTGTTCATCAACACCACTACTATTGACAACATGC
>JAUXNR010000598.1 GCA_030682755.1 Flavobacterium sp. | reverse complement strand
CTACTCCCCTCACTATTCGAAGTGTGAACCTTGCCCCACTACACCACCAAACCACCAAACCAAAACAAATCAACAACCAACCAACTTATGTCAAACCCAACAATAATAAAAGACGAATACAACATAACAGGTTATTTCTATAGAAACGACAACAAAATTTGCAGAAAAGTACTCCACATCCACAAAAGCATAAACATTAAGAATCCCGATCTCTTAGTCATCATGATGAATCCGGGTAGTTCAAGACCTTCGGATTTAAAAAAATTTACAGAAATTGGAGACCATCATGTAAATCAACTTATCAAAACGACTCCAGATACCACACAAAAAAAGGTAATTCTTTTTATGGAATCAAAACAACTACAACATGCAGTAGTTCTCAACCTTATTGACATATGCAATCCTAAGAGCACTACTTTAGTGTCAAAAAACATAGCCTTTTCGAATTTTAATTCTATTGACAAAGCTGAAGATTTTATTAAAGAACATGCCTCGTCAGCTCAAACTGTTCTCTTAGCTTGGGGATGTAAAAAGATTTTTAAAAAACAAATAACCACCGTTCTTGAAGTGCTTAAAACAAAGAACAAAACCATATATGGTTACTCAAACACTACTACTTCGGATAGGATATATTTTTATCATCCTCTAAAAAGAGGTGAAAAGTGGTTGGATAAAGTAGAAAAAATTCAACTTTAAAAAATCTTTTAAAGATTAAAACCCGCTATTCGGAGTGTGCACGTTTCTCTGAGAATTTCCGAGCCATCGTGCAAAATGATATTTTAGAAGGAATATTCTTGAAGCGGGCTACAAGAAAGTGGCGATTTCGAAGTACTTCACTGCCAACCAAGCATAAAATTTAATAGAGGCAAAATGCTTGATTTAACTACTGAACCGTCACTTTTGGTTAGGTACTATTTTGGTATCATAATACTTGTTTTTTAAGTTCAACTAAATGCTCTTTGTATTTCTGGAATTCATTGTCATTTGGGTTGAGTTGTAATATGAAGTTAATTTTACCCAATAAATGCTCGATATAATTTTTGTATTTTATGTTATGTCGTTGCATATGACTTTGAAGTCCAAACTTAATAATGTAATG
>JAUXNR010000050.1 GCA_030682755.1 Flavobacterium sp. | reverse complement strand
GTCTTTAAACTCTTCGGTTGTGGTATTTATGATTTCTAAAATCAATTCGATGGTATGTGGGTGTTTTTCCAGAATTTCATTACGAACCGCAATCACAAAACACGGCCAGGGAGTAGGGCAGTCGGCAATTCTGCGAAAGGTGCCGTTATCTACCAGTGGTTTAGTCATGAATTTTTCCCACATAAAATAGTCGGCAGTTCCGTTGGATAATGCTTCAACAGCACCGTCAATTGTGTTGACGATTTCAAACTGCAAGTCATTTGTTTTCCAACCTTGGTTTTGAGCATTTACAATTGCCATCAGATGTGATCCCGAACCCATTCTGCTAATGGCAACTTTCGTATTTTCTAAATCGGAAAGCGAAGTATAATTTGATTTTGCATCCACATGAATACCCCAAATTAAAGGACTTTCCACATAAACCTGTACAATTTTGGACGGATTTCCGGCATTGATGTCTTTTACAATTCCTTCGGTTAAAATTACGGCAATATCGGTTTCGCCATCTCTTAGCATCTGACACATTTTTCCGGTTCCTTCGGGAACATCTGTCCATTGTAAATCGATTCCGGCTTCTTCAAATTCTCCGTTTTCTATGCACAAATGCCAAGGTAAGTTGAAATGTTCAGGAACACCCACTATTTTGATGGTTTTCATTTTTTAGTTTAAAAGTTTAAAGGTTTAAAAGTTTAAGAGTTGCCACCATTTCCAAATCACACCCTCTTTATCCGGATAATCTTCCATAAACTGAAAGCCTACTTTTTGTAAAACATGATTGGAAGCTCCGTTTTCAGCGTGCGTGTATGCATGCATTTTTTCTACATTCATTTGATTAAAACCATAATCTAACCAAGCAACGGAAGCTTCGGTGGCATAGCCTTTGTTCCAGAATTTTTCATTTAAACGATACCCGTAATCATAGAAATTGGTGTTGCCGTTTTCTACATGGTCGTTTACGAATTTTATGCCTGTCCAACCAATAAATTCTCCGGTTTCTTTTAGAATCGTAGCAAAACGGCCAATTTTATTTTCTCTATACTGCTGTTGAACGTATTCAATGGTTTTAATTGTTTCGCTAAGCTCTTGCGTTGGCTTTTGCCAAAGGTATTTGTGAACGCTAGGATTATTATCCATTTCAAAAAATGCTTCTGCATCACTCAATTCAAGTGGTCGAAGGAGAAGGCGTTTGGTTTCGAGGGTTAAATTCATATTATATTTCAATAAAGCAACTAGCAATAGTTAATTAATCTGATTTATAGGATTTTAAATAAAGTAAATAATATAATTA
>JAUXNR010000568.1 GCA_030682755.1 Flavobacterium sp. | reverse complement strand
AATTACGCGTTGATGATGTATCATAATAATTATCAATGCGTTGTAAACCTGTCGATAAAAAAACATTTCCTCCTGTTAATCCAATTACTTTGTTCAAGCGTAAATTTCCCGAATAAGAAGTATAACTCTGATTGATATATTCTTCAGCTCCCGAAGAAGATGTATAAGTTTTAAAAGCTCTGTTAAGTGATGGAATAGTTCCATCGAAACTCAAACTTGGCAATAGACTTCGTTTAAAGGTTTTAAACTCCCAATAGCTTGCACGTAACTGATGTTGAGCAATTAAAGCATCGGGCGATTGAGTTTTAGCAATTGCAATTACTTCTTCGAGACTTAAATTGCGAGGTTGAGCATTGGTTTTAAAAGCAAAACTCAAACTAAAAAGAAAAATAAGTATAACTATTTTCATTTTAAACATTTTTATTCGTGACGAAGAGAATTAACAGGATCTTGCAAAGCTGCTTTTTTTGCAGGCATATAACCAAACAAAACTCCAATTCCTGCTGAAACTCCAAACGAAATTAATATAGAAAAGCCCGACACAATGGTGAATATTCCTGTGAGTTTAGATATTAAAACCGCAATAATCAAGCCTAGAAATATTCCAATAATTCCTCCGATTACCGAAATTAAAGTTGCTTCGGTTAAGAATTGAAGAATGACATCGTTTTGTGTTGCTCCTATTGCGCGCCGAACTCCAATTTCACGAATACGTTCCATTACGGATGCAAGCATAATATTCATAATGCCTATTCCTCCTACAATCAATGATATACTTGCAATTGCACCTAAAACAATATTGAAAATATCACGTGTTTTTTGTTCCTGCTTCAATAATAATTCGGGAACTATTACACGAAAATCTTTTGCTCCGGCATGACGCCTTTCGAGCATTCGCTGAAGCACATTGGCAGTAGCTTGCAATTGCTCTGCATCTTCGACCTGAACAACAATTTTATCGAGTTGATTACGATTATTACTGTTGTTTCCATTATTATTTCTACCTGAAACCAAACTTGACTTGCTAATAACTGAACGATCGTCAAATCGTAAAAGTGCTGTTTGAATAGGTGCATAAACATTCATATTAAAATCGTCGATTCCTAAATTACGACCATCACCGGTGTCAATACCGCGACTTTTTAGAATACCAATAACTCTTAGCCAAACATCTCCACATTTAATTTGCTTTCCAAGTCCATTTTCGGTAGGAAAAAGTCGAGCTTTTATTTTATGACCAATAATACAAACCTGTTCTCCATTTTTGTAATGTTTTTCATTAAAAAACTGTCCTTGAATTAATTCCAAACCATAGACTTCGAAAAAATCAGATGTTACTCCTGTAAAATCGCCGGCAATGCTTTTATTTGCATATATAATAATGGTTTCGTTAGTAACTTCAGGAGAAACACGAACAACAGTTGGAAGAATTTTCTTAATAGCTTCAGCTTCTTGAAGATTAAGCCCCGGCGAAAGTTTGGCTTTTGCCAAATCATTTTCTTGCTGATTTTCTCCTTCAGCAGTACTGTTTTCATCAGGCTTTATCAAACGTGGAGTAATAACAATATTGTTAACTCCAACAAGTTTCATTTGGTCGAGAACTTCTTTTTTCGCACCAT
>JAUXNR010000549.1 GCA_030682755.1 Flavobacterium sp. | reverse complement strand
ATCCCAGTTTGATTTCCCAAGCCTCTTTCTCTGTTGTTGTCATCTTACCCAGTAATTGAATTACACTGTCAACGGCTTCCATATTTTTAAAAACCAAATACCCGTTTTCAACATACACATCGGGCTTAACCACTGCCTGTGGTTGTTCGTTCGCCAATTGGCGGACCAGTTCATCTTTCTGGCAACCATTAAAAATGGTTAACACTGTTGCTACCATAGCAAGTAATACTAATTTTTTCATACTTTTGAAAAGTTTTAAATGGGCTGACGAGCGCTAACTCTGCCAGCCCGGTTATTTAAAATAGTTATTGTAACCCGGTTCTTTTAAAGGGCTGGGTTACTTTTTGCCCTTGGTTATATATTGAGTTTAAACATGGTTTTACATGCAAAACAAGTCACCAAAATTTATCTCCCTCCTATTTTTTTAAGATGTGTCCGCGACATGGGTTTTTCCTGGGCGTAACAGGATCAAATATAGTAATTTGGGTTTAAAAAAGCAATAGAATTTTACCCCCCCATAATTTAGAATCAATCTATATTGTCTGTTTTGAGTATTCATCCGATGACTTTGAGTCATCGGATGAATAATGTAACCTTGCTTTACGTTTCTTATTATTTGTACCCTGCCCGATTTTGTCATTAAGGTGGGCTTATTTCTTATTTTTTTTCAGGGAATAACAAAATAAGAAATAAGGAATCAGTAAGTTGAAATTGTGGACATGGACTTTCCCAAGTCCCTGATTTGAGTTAAAAAACTTTGAGTTGAGAAAACCGATAACAATCGAGTCAAATTCCCGGTTTTCCTTAAAACTTCCAAAGCGAATACTCCAGTTTAAAGCTTAATATTTTTCGTTTGTACTCCGATATTCCAAAACTACTTGAATTTTCTGATTCAATCCGAATATCGTGGTTCTTGAAATTCTGCGAATAATTCATCGAAACCGCCAATTTATTAAACCTGTAACCTGTGCCAAGCTCCCATTTTCCTAATGCTCCGTCAACCGGTTTATTACTGCCGGTATGCCAGTAAAAGGCTGTACCTGCTGTTACAAACCAGTTTTTTAAAATGTCGCGATTGATAGTAAACGGAACTTCAATTGCATTTAAATCAGGAATTAACGGGGAAGGTGAATAATAGGTTTTTTCAGATGTTTTGATGTAATTAAAATTGACACCCATGCCAATTTTTGTTTTGGGATTTATCAGGTA
>JAUXNR010000532.1 GCA_030682755.1 Flavobacterium sp. | reverse complement strand
ATAAGCTATCATACCCTATTTTTAATTGTTTAAATAGCATAAAAAAAAGGGTGACCAAATCGAGAGGCCACTGAAAAAGTCGATTAAGGCTTGAATGTTAATAAAAAGGAGTAGAAACGCAAGTTTATCTACTCCTTTTTTGTATCTTGTAACAGTTTAAAGGCCTAATATATATGCTGTTACAACAAAATAAAATTCAATTTAGTGAGTATAGTTCACTATATGATTTGATTGTTCCAAAGGAGAATCTTCTCAGAAAGATTAATGACCTGATTGATTTTTCCTTTGTTTACGATGAATTGATAAATAAATATTGCCACAATAATGGCCGTACAGCAGAAAGTCCAATTCGGATGTTTAAGTATTTATTGCTTAAGACCATTTATAATATATCTGATGTCGATGTAGTTGAGCGTTCACGTTTTGATATGTCCTTCAAGTATTTTTTAGATATGACACCTGAAGGCGAAGTAATCAATCCCAGTTCACTCACAAAATTTAGAAAGTTAAGGTTAAAAGATACTGACTTATTGAACCTACTGATAAGTAAAACAGTATCTATTGCTATTGCAAAAGGAGTAATCCGTTCTAAGTCTATTATTGTAGATGCCACCCATACGCTATCAAGATCAAATCCATTTTCAACAATCGAAGTCTTAAGAGAACGCTCAAAGCAACTTAGAAAAACGGTTTACATGTACGATGAAGACTGGAAGGAACGGATGCCGAAAAAGAATATTGACAATGATTTAGAAAAAGAGCTAGCTTATTGTAAAGAGTTAGAACGAATTATTAAAAAGGAACAATCCATCAGCTCAATTCCTGCGGTACAAGAAAAATTAAACATTCTAAAAGAAACCATTGAAGACACTCAAGAAAACATCACATTATCAAAAGATGAGGATGCCAAAATAGGTCATAAATCCGCAGAGAGTTCATTTTTTGGATATAAGACACACTTAGCAATGACCGAAGAGCGCATAATAACAGCAGCAGTAGTAACATCAGGCGAAAAAGGAGATGGACCAAAACTCCCCGAGCTTTTAGTAATTAGTCAAGAAAACGGAATAGACGTTGACACAATCATCGGCGATGCAGCCTACTCAGGAAAAGAAAACATCAAACTAACTGGTGAGCAAAACATTAAAATAGTAGCTAAACTCAATCCATCAATTACGCAAGGTTTTAGAAAAGACGAAGATAAATTTGATTACAATAAGGATGCAGACATGTTTGTATGTCCTGCAGGTCACATGGCAATACGCAAGGCACGACAAGGGCAGAAGAATGTTGCCACAAACCAAGTGGATACATACTATTTTGATGTTGAAAAGTGTAAAACTTGCTCTCTTAGAAATGGTTGTTATAAGGAGGGCGCAAAGTCCAAAACCTACTCTGTATCCATAAAATCAGATCTTCACAAAGAACAAATTGCTTTTCAAGAAACAGAATACTTCAAAGAAATGGCGAAACATCGGTACAAAATAGAAGCGAAAAATGGCGAGTTAAAAAATGTACATGGTTATGGTCGGGCAATATCATACGGCATAAACAATATGCAAATGCAAAGTGCAATGGCGATTTTTGCTGTAAATCTCAAGAGAATCATTAAATTGAGTGTGTAAAAAATCAAAAAACACATAAAAACAGTCAGATATCTTTGCCATACATCCATTTTTGAATAGTATTTGGCAATAAGAACACATTTTAAGAAACAGAAGTGAAAAAGCGACTAAGTCAAAGTTAACTTTAAACTTAATCGCTTTAATAGGCTTTGATTAATTTAGATGAGCTTTTTCAGTGGCCTCCCTAACATCACCGGCTTTTTTAGTTGAAAAGGATAATAGGATTATTCAAACCAATGGAAAAGCAATTGCATTAGCAGGATGGAAACAAGAAGAAATGATCGGTAAAAAATGGACAGATTTCCTCGAAATATCATCCAAAGAACCAGGCGATTATGACTGGATAAAACTTCGGACAAAAGACAATGAAGAATTAAAAGTCCATGTTTCTATTCAAGAAATCGCCGAAAATGGTAGAAACCAGTCGATTGTAAGTTTTTGGAAGATGAAGAATGATAATGCTAATG
>JAUXNR010000522.1 GCA_030682755.1 Flavobacterium sp. | reverse complement strand
TATTAGGAGTTCGCTTTTAGTACTCATTAAAAAAAGATTTCAAATCCAATGGTTTTGCTAATGCAAGTTTCAGAATTTTGGTTTTTGTTTACTCAAAACTAAAAATAGTACAAGTAAATCTAAAAAATCAAAATAAATTTACCGAGGCTGCTCAATTGGTAGAGTTTTTACAGCGACAAGAAATTGTACCGGGAAATGCCGTAGAGGCTTTGTTGGAAAGGATTTGAGGGGGGGGGTGTCAAACCCCTCGAATTCGGAGGGGTTTAAAATCATACCAAGATATAAACTTCTTTGCTTCGTTTCTACTGTGAAAATGAAGCAGTATATACTATAAAAACCCTCTAAAAGTCAAACAAATCACCAAAGGGGTTTTTCTTCTTTTTATACCGATAATCGCTGTCTTTGGAGTAGCTTTGTCTTTCCGGATATCTTTCAACCGGAGTGGTTTTTATATCTTGGGCAGAGCGCTCAATGATTTTATCCAGCTCTCCGCGATCGAGCCAAACGCCACGACAATCTGGGCAGTAGTCAATTTCTATCCCACTACGATCGGTCATTACCAGGGATACATTACAATTCGGACATTTCATTTTTTATCTTTTTAGGTTTTATTTTTTCGGAAATGTCTGTGTCTAATTTTGGAATAATGAGTCGAGTCTGTTTCCTGAATCTTGCATCAGAGAATCCATTTTTTTAACCTTTTCATTTCCTTTTTGTAGCATGGAATCCACAGATAAAATTCCATCTAATTCTGCATTAACTAAAGAATCGGTTTTGTTCCCAATATCTTCCAGCTTTTTATCCATTTTTTGTGTTAAATCACCACAAGAAGCCAAAAAAACCATGAATATAATGAGTGCTAAGTAGTTTTTAAGTGGTTTGTGCATAGGCTGTCTTTTGATTAAACGAACGTTTGCTTGTAATGTTTATTTTATTTCCTTTTTCTTTCGGTTTGAAAACACAAAAACCCTAAAAAGGCAACATTAAATTAGCATCGGCACAAATGCTTGCCCAATAGGCTCGCTCCGAAAATTTGGCAACACCCGGAAAATCTCCTTGTTTGCCCAACATATCCGTCATCACCTGAAAATGCAAATGTGGTGGCCAAGAGCCATTGTCTTCTGCATTGCCGAAATAAGCAAATACTTGTCCTTTTTGGATGCGTAACCCTTGATTTAAACCTTGGATAGATTCTTTGCTCAAGTGTCCATAGAGGGTATAAAAGATAAAATCTTCTAGTTTGTGCTCCAGAATAATGGTATGTCCGTAATCGCCAAAGTTATCGTTAAAGGCAAAGCTGTGTACTTGCCCCGGCAATGGCGAAAAAACAGGCGTTTGGGCTTCGCCCCAAATATCTACCCCTAAATGCAAACGTCGCGGTTCTTCTTGGGCATCAAAATGGGCGCTTCTGGAGTATAAAACTCGGTGTTCCAGATAGCCACCAATGCCATAAAGAGCATCGTTTTGTTGCAGAACATCCGAAACATAGGCAGAAAAAGCGGGGGTATCGGTTAAATCGATTTTGGCTAAATCTTGGTTAGAAGCCGTGAAGTCAAAAGAATTAACTTTGTGCTTTTGCTTATCAAAAGGTACTACTGAGGCAAACTCAGTGGAGTGTTTTTTTAGCAATTCATTCAGTACCGGAGCATTCATCAGCCTAAACTAAAAACATATAAATAAAAACATAATGACAAGCTGCGCCACCAAAGACAAAGAGGTGCCAAATGGCATGATAACCAAAAACACCTGCTATGAATGGTTTATTAGCTTGGTAAAAATAGGTACCACCGATGTAGAAAAAGCCACCACCTAGGAGCCAATATAGCGCTTCGATGGGTAAGTTTCTGTATAATTCATCCACCACAAATAAAACCGAACAACCCATGAAAATATAACTCATGGTAGAGAGCAAGGAGCGTTTCTTCACTTTAAAAAATACTTTTCGGGCTACTCCAATGGCTGCTACTACCCAAATACCAATAAGAAAACT
>JAUXNR010000521.1 GCA_030682755.1 Flavobacterium sp. | reverse complement strand
TACAAAAAATCATAGTTCCAGTATTCAGTTATGTGAAGGAGGGTTTTATTTACTTCAAAATGATGATTATAATGGACTTTTACATTTATTTAATTTTGATTTTGAAGTAACATGGAGCAAAGAAATTTATCTAATTTCCGGCTCAAACGGGATAAGAAGTTTCACATTCAACAGAGAAAATAATAAATTCAGTTTTAATTGTTATAATCAAAGTGAAGGTTCCCTTGTTGTACATACAGATAAAAATTTAAATAGTTGTTTGACAAATATTCTTCCTGTTCCAAATTCAGTTAGAACAGAAGTTACTATAAAAAGAGCACCTGTAAGACAAGAAGATTTTGAACTTAGATTAGAGTCACAAGCTCTTGAATCGGAACTGTTTAATTCTGAAATAAAAAAATATTGCAAAGGTGAGGGATGTGGTGAAGAAAACGTAAGAGTTTGTACCCTTTATCAACAGATTTCAGGAATTTATGAAAACTGTTTATTACATCCTTCTCTAATTTCGGAAGATGATTTTGATGCAGTTATCTTATGTTATATTGAAGTACTTGGCCTAATTCAAAACTTTGATACAGCTTATAATTTACAAGAACATTTGAGTAATGAAATACAACAAGTAAATGACTTTTTAAATAAAAAAGATATGCAAAATTATACTTTTGCATGGAATGCTATACAACCGATACTTGATTATCTGAATGAAATAGGCAATTGTGTGTGTGAATGTAAACCTAAAGAGTTTACAATTATTCATCAGGTATGTTGGATGTCACTAGAAGATTATGAATATAATGTCAATATTCCTTCACAGGAAGCAATTGAGGAAGATGCTTTAGCTGCCATTCAAGGAATCACTCAATATATCCAACCAATATGGCGACCTGATACTAGTTATTATTTTCATTTTGTGTTAAAAGACAATGTTGATAACGGAACACGTATAGAACAATATCCTTATACTTATGGTTTTAAAACTGCCGGGCCGGTTGGTTACTTTCATACCGATGAAAAATCGACTTACGGTGATTTAAAATTAAAATCCGGGGATAGATTATTGAAAGATGATAACAGCTATTTTATTGTTGCTAATAATGGACTACTAAATGAAGATGGAAGTTTATATCTAGCTAATTCAAATGGCTTTATCCTTGAAGATACCACAGGCCTTTTGAGGGATGCTGTAACTAAAACTTTAATTTTTGAACCTAGCAATCCTAATA
>JAUXNR010000429.1 GCA_030682755.1 Flavobacterium sp. | reverse complement strand
TTTATCAACATATTGAGCAGCAATTTCGGCGGCTTTTGGCTGAAAATGAATATCAGCTACAATAGGCGTATCGTAACCTTTTTCAATTAGTTCAGCTTTGATATTCTTTAAATTTTTAGCCTCAGCTACTCCTTGGGCAGTTATTCTAACTAATTCGCCTCCTGCATTAATTATTCTAATACACTGTTCTACAGTCGATTTTGTGTCTAAAGTAGAAGTATTAGTCATTGATTGGACTGCAATAGGAAAATTTCCTCCAATAACAATTGAGCCAATTTTGACTTCCTTAGTTTTTAAACGTTGGTAAGAAAAATAATCGGCAGAAAAAGGAAGTTCGTTAGTCATGGTTTTTCATTATTTCCAATCGAGCTCGGCTAAAAGAATGATTTTTTCATCACTTTTGCGCTGCATAATGTATCTAACCTTCCCTTTGTTTTCATCTTTATCGGATAATATTAAAACTTTATCTCCAAAACGCGACTCTTGTAAAAAATTAACCATAATCTCTTCCAAAGGGTTATCAATTATTTGTTGAGGAGTGTATAAATCTGTTATCCAAGATATGTATTTTGCATTATTTACATGTCCGTAATAATCTATATCACTGGTTTTTACAGTATAAGTGCTTAATAAATATGGGAATTCACCTTCAGGTTTTAATCGAGTAATCAAGTTTTCGGAGTTTTCGACAAAACGCAAAGACTCAAAAATTTGGTCGAGGCGTTGAGGACGACGAGTTTCAGTTTCAATTACTACCCAATTCGATGAGCCAACAGCAATCAATTGATTATCTGCATTTAGTATTCGATAATCGCGATTAGCAAACATTCCGCTAATTCCTTTAGGTTGTGTTTGAATAATTACCGTTTCTTGCCATTTTGGTAAATTACTCAGCATTTTTATGCGCATTCCAAACAATACCCATGCTAATTTTTTTGTTCCTAATTCTTTAAAACCAAAACCTAATTCTTCGGCATGTTTCCAAGCCGTTTCCTGAGCAAAGTTAAAGAGTGAATACACGCTTAGATTGCCACTAAAGTCAACATTGTGCCACGACACAAAATTTGAAGTGCTTAATTGTGGAATATCGTTGGGAAAAGGGTGCGTTAATCGGTTCATTTTAAGTTAGTTTTGAATTATGAATGTTGAATTATGAATGTAATATTTTGAATGTTAAATTTACAATTTCCCATTCAGTTTTCAAACAAGAAAATTATACGATATTATTTTCTTTTTTCAATCTGAAAAAAGAAAGAAAAAATCAGTCCAACTAATGAAAGTCCTGCCGCAAATTGAAAAACATATTGCATAGCTTCTATTTTTTTATTAGATAAAGTTGTTTCGGTAAATTGAATAAAATCGTACATAAAAAAGTTAAATAATAATGCAAATATTAAGACTCCAAATAGTTTTCCCATGCTTTTTGCTGAAGCAATTACAGAT
>JAUXNR010000465.1 GCA_030682755.1 Flavobacterium sp. | reverse complement strand
AAATGATATTGAAAGTTTTACAGTATTAAAAGATGCATCAGCTACGGCAATTTATGGTTCAAGAGCTTCTAATGGTGTAATTATTATAACTACAAAAAAAGGGGGTAAAGAATTGTCAGTTGAGTATAACATGCAATATGGTTCCGGTAGAGTTATGAATACTATAGATGTTTTTTCTGCTGAAAAATATATTGAAATGGTTGCTGCCAACCGTCCTCAATTTTTAAATAGATTAGGAACCCCGGATCCATTAAATCCTGGACAAAGAATTTATGCTAATACAAATTGGCAAAAAGAAATTTATAGAAGAACTGATATGATAGAAAATAATCTATCTTTAAAAGGGTCTCTTTTTAATGCAATTCCAACACGTTTATCTATTGGAAATACTTATCAAGAAGGTCTACGTTTGACAAGTGCATTTAATAGAAATTCTGCAAATTTGGCGATGAATCCAAGCTTCTTTGATAATCATTTAAAAATTAATGTGAATGCAAACTTATCAAATGAAAGAAATAGGTTTGCAGATGGTGTAGAAGGAGCTGCATTTAGATTTGATCCAACGCAACCAGTGTATGATGCTAACTCAGCTTATGGAGGATTTTTTCAATATAGAGATAACAACGGGTTAGCCTTGAATAATGTAAATAGAAACCCTGTTGCATCATTATTGCAAAGAAATAATAGTACTGTTGCAAACAGAATTTTTGGAAATTTTGAAGTAGATTATAAATTCCACTTTTTTGAAGATTTAAGAGCTGTCGTGAATTTAGGTTGGGACAGAAGTAAAGGTAAAGGCTCTAATGAGCTTTCAAGAGAAAATCCAGGCGGACAAAGAAATAATGATTTAACATCAATTTTAACTAACGGAGACTTTACTCGTTTTGAAAGCAACAAAGAAAATTCGCTATTAGATGCTTATTTGGTTTATAATAAAGAATTGGAAAAATTCAGAGTTGAAGTTACAGGAGGTTATTCATATCAAAAATTTACAGGAGATAACTTTAATTCGAAAAATTTCAGACGTTTCAATGATGATGCAAACCAAGATATTTTCAGAAAGGATCAAGATGTTGTTTTAATAGGTTTTTTTGGAAGAACAAATTTAACTTTTAATGATAAATATTTGGTAACTTTATCTTACAGAAGAGATGGTACTTCAAGGTTTTCTGAAGAAAATAGATGGGGTAATTTCCCAGCTGCTGCTGTAGCTTGGAAAATGAAAGAAGAATCATTCTTAAAAGATTCCAAAACAATTAGTGATTTAAAGTTGAGATTAGGTTGGGGGGTAACTGGACAACAGGAAATAAATAGACCTTTTGATTATTTATCTGTAATTCAGATTGGAGATCCTGGAAATCAATATATTTTTGGTGGTGTGCCAATTGATCCTGCGTTCCCAGCTTATACAAACCCAAGTTTGAAATGGGAAGAAACAACAACTTATAATGCGGGTATTGATTACGGATTTAATAATGACAGATTCACAGGTTCTGTAGATGTTTTCTATAAAAAATCTGAAGATTTGTTGTCAAGTGCTCCCGTACCGGATGGTTCTAACTTTAGTAATCAAGGATTTCAAAATATTGGAGCTTTCACTTCTAAAGGTATAGAGTTTACATTAAATGCTGCTGTTGTTAAAAGTGAAAATTTTAATTGGGACATTAACTTTAATGCTACACATTTTAACACTAGAATTGATAAATTGGCTGCAGGAATTGCAATTGAAACAGGAGGTGTTGGTTCTGGTACAGGGGGAACAATTCAAATTCAAACAGAAGGGTTTACACCATTTTCATTTTTTGTTTACAAACAATTGTATGACAATAATGGTCAACCAATTGAAGGTGCTTACGCTGATTTGAATGGTGATGGCGTTGTGACTGCTTTAGATCGTTACATTTATAAGAATCCTGATCCTGAATTAACGTTGGGCTTTGCGTCTAACATGAATTACAAAAATTTTGACTTTTCTTTTAACTTAAGAGCAAGTATTGGAAATAGACTTTACAATGCAGTAAACGCAGGTAATGCTCAATATAACAATATTGAAAGCACACAAGTTGTAGCTAACTTGCCAACTTCAGTTTTAGACTCAAATTTTAATAATACTGCAGATGTTTTATTCTCTGATTATTATATTGAAAATGCCTCTTTTTTAAGAATGGATAATATTTCTTTAGGATATACTTTCCAAAATTGGTTAGATGGAAAAGCAAGTTTAAGATTAAGTACTGGAATTCAAAATGCATTTGTATTAACCGAATATAGTGGTTTAGATCCTGAGATTTTTGGAGGAATTGACAATACTATTTATCCAAGACCAAGAACATTCTTATTTGGTGCTAACATAAAATTTTAAAAAAAACTATGAAAACAAAAATTAAAATCCTGTCCTTATTGTCAGTCTTTCTATTTTTAGGAGCATGTACTGATGATTTGAACGTAGATCCTGAAAATGAAAACTTGTTTTTATCTGAAGACTTTTTTAGCACAGAAGCTTCATATAAACAAGGTCTTGCAGGAGTCTATTCGAATTTATCATTAACCGGGGTTAATGGTCCAGGATCTTCCTTTATTCAAGGATTAGATGCAGGGACGAGTCAATATGGTAGAACTTTGTGGTACATGCAGGTTCTTGCAAGTGATGAAGCTCTTTGGTCGTATGAAAATGATCCAGGCGTTAGAGAAATTCAAAGAAATATATGGTCTGCAGACAATCCAATCGTTAGAGGAATGTTTGGTAGAGCTATGGTACAAGTTTCTTTTGCAAATCAATATTTGAGAGAAACAACAGAAGAAAAATTGAACGGAAGAGGTGTTAGTGAAACTGTTAAAAATGAAGTAAAAACATATAGAGCAGAAGTTCGTTTGTTAAGAGCATTAGCTTATTACCATTTAATGGATTTATATGGCAAGGCTCCATTTTTATCAGAAAATGACCCAGTTGGTTTTGTTCCAGGACCGCAATATAACAGAGCTCAATTGTTTGATTTTGTTGAGAGTGAATTAATTGCTATTGATGATGATTTAAAAGCACCTAGAGCTAATGAACATGGTCGTGTGGATAGAGCTGCAGCTTGGATGATTTTAGCAAAAATTTATTTAAATGCAGAGGTTTATATTGGTGTGAATAAATATTCAGACTGTATAACTCAATGTACAAAAATAATTGGAGGAGGTTTTAGTTTAGCACCAAATTATCTTCATAATTTTATGGCAGATAATAATA
>JAUXNR010000448.1 GCA_030682755.1 Flavobacterium sp. | reverse complement strand
AATTATTTTCAGAATTAAGCCATCGTTCAAATTGTGGAACATTATCAGAATTATTTTCTGGATCTGAGTAAAAAGATAAGCTTAGTTGTTGCCATTCAGAGATTGGGGTTTGCACATCCGATAAAAACTCAAATGGTCTTTCGGGTTCTAATCTAAGCATGGCTACCTGTGCATCAACTCGAACAATGTCAACCGGATGATTTAACAGTTTACGTATATGAGGCACAGCTTCTCTGATTTCCATTGCAACTAAATTACGTACACCAAGTGCTTTTTTGTACCAACTGCCTTCATTTAAGCTTTTGATGTCATCTTGTTCTAGTTTACAGGCAAGATAAAGTTGTTTCAATACTAACCCAACTCTGCCCGTGAAACTTTGCTTTAATCTGATTATTTGTTCCGCTAATATTCTTCGGTTAAAGTCATTAGATAGATAGTTTTTCTGAAAATGATTAATCATTTTAGCTATCTTTTCAGATTGCTCAGCTGTGTTTTCATCTTCAGCTTCAAAAGCTATGGTAGTTAGCAATAATTCGTACTTTCTCTTTTGTTTTTCTGTTTTTTGTTTTAGGTAGTAAGATCTAATTCTTGCGAAAAATATCGAAATGAATAAAGTAAGTGCAATTAAAATACATAAAGCAATAAGTGCTACACTAAATAGAAATAGCTCTCCATCGCCGCTACGATTGTATAAATTGGTTATGAAATCAATCAAAATTTTAATTTTTACTTAATTTTTTAAGAAGACGTTTTACTCTTAGCGATAACTCAATTGGGCTAAAAGGTTTAGTTATATAATCATCAGCACCCAAATTGAATGCTTCAAGTATTATATTTTCTGCGCCAAAAGAACTAAGCATTATTATAGGTGTGTTGTTATTGGTTTTAGATTTTAAAAAATTTAATACCTCCAGGCCACTATTAAATGGTAACATTATATCGCTCACAACCAAATCAAAGTCAAATTCTGTAATAAACTTTAATGCCTCTCTTCCGTCTGGAGCTAGAACAACTTCATATCCGTCTTTCTTCAATCTGAATTCTATCGTTTTAGCCATCAACACATCATCTTCAACAATTAATATTTTCATAAAATAGGTAGTAATTACGGGTTAATTCTATTCATTCCGCCTGTTAAGATACATAAACAACACTTGCAAAAGTAAAATAAATTAAATCAATTTGTGTATTA
>JAUXNR010000445.1 GCA_030682755.1 Flavobacterium sp. | reverse complement strand
CATTATTTTTCTCCAATAGAATTGAAAATAATGATTTATATCTATTGTCTAAATTTTGAAATTTAAAATTTCTATATCTATCTTTAAAATTTTCGAATAAATCAAAAAATACACTAACTGATAGTTTTAATAGATTTAGCTCTTCAAATTCATCATTCAAAAAAAGTTTTCTTGCATAAGTGTCTATTGTATTATATTCACTTGCCTTTATACCATAAAAACCGATATGCCAAAGAATCTGTAATTTATTATCATCTGACATACTATTTTTTTCATCTATTGTAAAATTGTATTTTTCAAATTTTAATTCTCCTAATTCATTTTGTTTTTTAGTATGTTCTTTAATTTCAAAATTTGCAAGCTCAATCATTAATTCAGCCTGTCTTTCCAGAATAGGACAAGCATAATAACTAGCACCTGCTCCTAAATAATATGTGATTTTTGCCATTTTATTTTATTCTTTTCTTAAACGGAAACCCCTGACTCTTCCCATCACCACTAATCTCTGCATATAAACTGTCTTTGGTCACTAATTTATAAGTGATTTTTTTCGGAAAATCATGTGTGGGATTTTCAAAAACTAAATAATCAGCAGTAGAAGAAGTTAATTTAAATGCAACCGGTTTAGCTTCATTTTGATTTGGAACGGTGACAATGTAAAATAAATCATTTTCACGTTGAACTAATCGAACGGTTTCGGAAAAAAGTGTGTCATTCTCTTTAATGAAAAAACTTTTTCCCAACATTAAAGAATCATTTTCAGTTTTCCATTCTTCTGAAAAAGTGCCTTCAGGAGTTGTGTTTTCCCATTTGCCTAGAAACCAATTTGCTTTTTCTAATTCTGCATACGTTGCTGCGTTTTGTTGACAGGAAATAGAGCAAATAAGTAGCAGTAAGGTGTAAACGCTATTTTTCATTGGAGTAATTTCATTACATTATTATCAAATATACAAGGAATTCTTTTGTTTGCCTTAGTTAGGTGATTGGCGATTTCTGTTTGCCATCGCATGAGAATGCCATTAAGTTAATTTTTTTTTTTTCGCAAAGTCACAAAGAAGCATTAAAATTTGAGATTTAGCTTCTGTTTTTCCAGTACTTTTTTCTATTCAAATTGCAAAATCCTTAATTTGATGGGATTGATTGCTTGAATTCTTTCTTGTTTCGAAATAATAAAACTCAAAACTCTCAACTCGCAATTACTTCTTCCTCTTTTTTGCTTTAGCTCTTTCCGCACCGCGGTTACGGGGTTCGGTTTTTCTGGGGGTTCTTTTTCCGGGGCCGCCGAGGTTGACTTTTTTGTTTTTGTCTTTCTTTTCATGGAAAGCTTCGCCGCCTTCTTTCTTTGGACGTTTCAAAAGGACTTTCATCTTTCTTTTGTCTTTTTCGAATTCTAATAGTTTTTCGGAGATTTCTATTTCGGGGAGGTCAAGGAAACGGATTTCTTTTTCCATTAAGATCTCAGCTTCAATTTGAATTTCTTCTTCTCTGGGACTTATTAAACTGATTGCGATTCCGTTTTTGTCGGCTCTACCGGTTCTTCCGATGCGGTGGATGTATTGTTCGGGAATTTCAGGGAATTCCATGTTGATTACGTGGGTGATGTCTGAGATATCAAGTCCTCTGGCCATAACGTCTGTGGTGACGATACCTTTTATTTCGCCACGTTGAAACGAAGCCATCGTGTTTAAACGGTAATTTTGTGACTTGTTGGAATGGATGACTCCAAATTGATCGGCATAGTCTTCTTCTAAGGCTGTGGCGACTAAATCGGCGGTTTTTTTGTTGTTGACAAAAATGAGGACTCTTTCAATGGTTTCATCGGTGTTTAAGAGTTCTTTTAAGAGGTTTATTTTTGTCAGGAAATTGGGGACTTTATAACCTAATTGTTCAATCTTTTCCAGCGGAGTTCCGGAAGGGGCAAGGGAAACTTCTTCGGGGAGTTCGAAATATTCTTCTATCATTTCATCTACTTCATCGGTCATGGTGGCAGAGAAAAGGATGTTTTGTCTTTTGGTTTTGAGCATCGTTAAAATGGAAGTCACCTGAAAGCGAAACCCTAAGTTGAGTATTTCATCAAATTCATCTATGACGAGCTTTTGAAGGTTGTCAAAGCGGATTACGTTATCTAGTGCTAAGTCCATGACGCGGCCCGGGGTTCCCACGAGTATGTCTATGCCTTGGTAAACGGCTGTTTTTTGGGTGTTGATGTTTACGCCTCCATAAACGCCGAGTGTTCGGACGGACATGTATTGGGTTAGTTTTTCTACTTCGGCGGCAATTTGGACTACCAGTTCTCTTGTTGGCACAATAATCAGCACTCTGGGAGTGTCTGATTTCATGAATTTCCATTGTTTGAGGATGGGGAGGAGGTAGGCAAATGTTTTTCCGGTTCCGGTTTGTGCGATGCCGATGACGTCTCTGCCGGATAATAGTACCGGCATGGATTTGATTTGAATGGGAGTGGGCGTTGTAAAGCCAAGCTCATCTATTGCTTTTTGTAAAGATTTGGGTAAATCAAAATCGTGAAACGAAACCATGTGTTTTTGTTTTTCGGCAAAGGTAGGGAATTTATTGGGAATGGTGGGTTGCGGGTTACGGGTGTTAGGCTTTTGTTTGCGAATGGTAATCTTGGTAGCGGGGACGTTAGGCTTTGTGTCGGGGATGGCAATGTTGGTAGCGGGGACGGTAGGCTTTTGTTACGGGGTGTAAGCCTAGGTAACCGGGATGTTAGGCTTTGTGTCGGGGATGGCAATCTTGGTAGCGGGGACGTTAGGATTTTGTTACGGAATGTAAATCTCGATATCAGGAACGTTAGGCTTTTGTTTGCGGATGGCAATCTTGGAAGTAGGGATGATAGGCTTTTGTAAAGGCATGGCAATCTTGGAAGCGGGGATGTTAGGCTTTTGGTTGCGGATGGGAATGTTTGGTTGCGGGTTACAGGTTGCGGGTTGCGGGTTGCGAGTTGCGAGTTGCGGGTTACGAGTTGCGGGTTGCGAGTTGCGAGTTGTGGTAATGTTTAATTAACTGTGTAAAGTTTTTTAACCGTTTAGGGACATAGGATTTTAATTGGTTTGAGATGCTTTGCTTTTAGGATAGGAAAACATAGTTGTGGGTGATTAGGTTTGGTTGTTGTTTTGTTTTAGATTATTTAATTCTTTTCATTTTTTTGATTTTTGATGATTTGATTCTTTTTATTTTTTTTTTAATTCTTTTAGTTTTTTAGTTATTGGGGTTATAGAATTACTGATTTAATAAAAAAAAGCTTGGGTGGTTTTTGTAGGGGATGGGGAAGTTGTTTATATTTGGTGGTGTTTGGTAGATGTATTCACTTTAAGACGACGAAAACAATATGATTTTACCCTCTGATAAAGAATATAGACAGACAAAGCGAATTATCCTAGGAACTGAAAGGATGAAAGCTGAATTTGTTCCTCTTGCTAAGTGGATAGACAAAACCTATGACGTAAAAACCATCAATATTATTTACGATACGTTAGACAACAAAACACCTCGTATTCAGATTTGCTTTGAATTTGATAAAGAAAAAAACAAGTTTTTAACTCATAACATCTCTTATTTTGACAAACCAAAACAAAAAGCAATAGGACAAAAATTTAGTGAGATAATAAAGCAACAAGGACTTTCAAAAAGCAGTAAATCAATTTCAAGTTTATTCGGACCAAATCAAAACGGTATTTATTTAACAGACAACGTTTTTGTTATTTATGGTGCATTTGAACCTATTGCAAAACTTGAAGCAACCTATAAAATCAAACAAAAGCAGACAGATGAATTTATAAAATCCTTTGACAATAAAGATATTTGGACTATTTCCATTGGTTTTACTATTCCGACATTTTTTA
>JAUXNR010000441.1 GCA_030682755.1 Flavobacterium sp. | reverse complement strand
ATGTTGTATTCGCTCTAGCCGTCTGACCTCCATTTGGCGTTCTATTATCTCTAACAGTAACCGCAAAATTTAATGCTCTTGATACAGAAGGTACAACCTCCCATTCAGAAGCTGTTAATCCACTCAAAACTGTTGGCAATTCGGGGAAATAGCGTGTATTTGAAGAAGTCGGTGATAATGACCTGAAAGTCGGACCGCCAGTATTTGTTGGTTGTGGAGGATTAACAACAGTGAAAGAACCACCATTTATTTGATTATCAATTTGCTCCCAACAATAGGTTAACGCATCATTATTAGCATCTGTTGCAGTAGCTTTTAACACAAATGGAGTACTAATTGGTATGGTATAATTTAATAACGGCTGCACAACAGGTGCACTATTGTTATTTGCAATGTTATCCGAACAATTACCGGTTCCGGCCACAAAATTATCCATTTGAGCCAAACTTACCGTATGAAAATAGGCATCTGAAAAAAATTGAACATTAGGTGTACATATACCGGCGTATCCCATTATTGTACTTGCACTACCAGGTTCAACTGCAGTTGCAGTTGATCTTTGACAATTGTTATTTTGGGTATGGGTCGCTCCAAACTGGTGCCCCATTTCGTGGGATACATAATCTACATCAAAAGGGTCGCCTACCGGCGAAAACAAACCCGTTACCCCTCTGGCTTTATTTACAGTACATGGAGAATTTAAGGTAGCAACACCACCCCCATTAGTACTAAATACATGACCTATGTCGTAATTTGAGAAACCAATGTATGTATCTATAACACCTTGAATCTGATTGATCATAGCAGCTGTATTAGACAGCATTGTTCCATCTGAATTTTCAGGGGCTATGAAGACTATAGCGAGATTGGAAGGAATAATTTGCATTGTTAGGGACATGTCTCTTTCATAAATCCCATTCACACGATTCATCGTTATATTCATTGCAGACACAACTGCATTTTGACGTTGAGCAAGTGTCCCTCCGGCCAAACCGGCTTGGTTAATGTGGAACTGCGAATACTCATCTGTTGTGGCTAATGCCAAACGATATGTTCTAAAAATACCAGCATTATTTTCAATTGAATTTGCATTTTTTGGCGAAAAATGTATGCCTTCAGGCAAGCGTTCCTCAACATCTTCTACCAAACACTCAAATGCTCTGTCTGTTTGAGCTTGATTTTTAGCATAGACAACATAATTCAATCGATCTGATGTAAACGGATCAATAAAAGTTGTGCCTTCACTTGACAAAATCATCCCGTGAAACCCAAAAATCGTTGTGCTAAAACGAATAATTGCTGTACGATCGGTTGTACTAAACCCTACATACGATTTAATATCAGGAAATTGATTTGCCAAATCCGGATGTAAAACCGAAGCTTCATATACTCTGAATTCTTGAATTTCTCCTTTAGAATTTGGAAATGGAAGTAATACTGTTGAAGTGGCCGATGAATGCAAACGATTTGGAACACTTGAAAGCCTTGATTTTAAAGCGTTTAAATCCATTGAATACACATCATAGGATAATAAAGTTGATGATCTTTCCACTTTTTCTAATAAAGAAAAACGATTCTCATTTGTTGGTAACCATAGTTTTTCCTGAGAAAAAGCTGTACCAAAAGCAAAGAGAATTACAGTGATTTGGAGTAATATTCTTTTCATTTTGAAGATTTTAGTTATTGCAAATATAAATTTTATGAAAACCTATCCAAAAAAAAATACGTAAATAATTTAAAATCCCATAAAATAACCATCACTTTCTTATAAAAATAACTTTACCTCAATCAATTTTAAAATTATATTCAAAATTTATTTAAATTAGCTTAAAATATAATATCATGAAAAAAATTACCCTTTTTGCATTTTTAATTTTCTTTACAATTACTCATGCTCAGTTAAAACCAAAAACAAGTTTTGGTAAAATGATTCAAGGCAATACTGAGTCGGGTGTGCCTATTCAGAGATGTCATACTACTGAATACGAAGAATTACTTCGTGCTCAGAATCCTGACATGCCATCAAAAAAAGAATTCAATGATTTTATTACAAATAGAATCCAAGAAGAACTATTGAAGAAAGGCAACTTGACAAACAGCATACAAAACACTTCGGTAGTTGTAACTATTCCTGTAGTGGTTCACGTGATACACAACGGTGATGCTTATGGAACCAATGAAAACATTCACGATCTGCAAGTGCAATCTCAAATTACAGTGTTAAATCAAGATTTCAGAAGACTTTTAGGCACTCCAGGTTACAATACCAATCCGGTGGGTGCTGATGTTGAAATTGAATTTTGTTTAGCTCAACGAACACCCGATAACCTTCCAACAAATGGTATCAATCGTGTAAATTTAGGAGTTGCCAGTTATACTCCATCTTCTATAAACGCTAATGTAAAACCTCAAACACAATGGGATCCTAATAAGTACCTCAACATATGGAGTGTAAATATAGGGGGGGGGCATTTTAGGTTATGCACAGTTTCCCAGTAACTCTACCTCACCTTCTGTTGCTCAAACGGATGGTGTTGTCATTGGTTATAATTATTTTGGTTCTTCAGCTATTTATCCTGCCGGAACCTATAGTGCTCCCTTTGATAGAGGAAGAACTGCTACGCATGAAGTAGGTCACTTTTTAGGATTGTATCACATTTGGGGTGACAATAATAACTGTATTGTAGATGCTACCGATAGTCAACAAGATTTTTGTTTAGATACTCCTGCTGCGGCAAACGAAAATTACGGTTGCCCAATAGGTGTTGATAGTTGTCCAACTCCTGCAGGCATTCCGGATATGGTTCAAAATTATATGGATTACACTAATGATGCCTGTATGAACATTTTTACCCAAAATCAAAAAACAAGGATGTTGGCCGTTTTAAATTCCTTCCCACGAAGACTTCAACTGCTTACTTCTAACGGTTGTCAACCGCTGGAAACATTTGGTTTAGATGGAAATATCGGTATCACTAACTTAAATGTAAGCCCTTGCGGAACAACTTTATCTCCTGTCTTAAGTTTTGAAAACGTAGGAACTACCACTTTAACTTCTGCTGTAATTAGTTACAGTATAGATGGTAATAACCCTCAAACGATATCTTGGTCAGGTTCTTTGACAACCGGTCAAAGTGCAACAATAAATGTTGGAACCTTAAGCACAACAAGTGGGCCTCATACATTTAATGTAAGTATTGTATCCGTAAACGGTCAAGCAGACCAAAACTCATTTAATAATACCAGAAATCAGGCATTTACTATTGTGAGTAACTTTTCTTCAAACATTGTAAACTTCCGTTTGCAATTGGATTTCTTTGGTGAAGAAACAAGTTGGACACTTAAAAATGGTGCAGGTACTACACTATACAGTGGCGGAAATTATCCGGTTACTACTACCGGAAATACCGGAGTTATGGGAGCATTAATACAAGCTTCATGGAATTTGCCAAGCAACGATTGTTATACCTTTACCATCAATGACTCCTATAGTGATGGCATCTGTTGCCAATACGGTGCCGGATATTATGACATCAAAACACCAAGTGGTGAGGTGATTATTAGTGGGGGTACATTTACAAATACCGAGTCAAAATCATTTGCTATCAACTTGCTAAGCGTTGGCGAAGTAACCGCTTTTGAGGAAATGTATGTATATCCAAACCCGACAAATGATTTATTAAACGTGTTTGTTTCCGCAGAAAATGGTCTTCCGGAATCGTATATCATTTATAATGCCTTGGGTCAAGTGGTTGCTAATAGATCCATTCATTCTTCTGTTGATTTAAGTATTAGCACTGCTAATTATAGCAATGGAGTATATTTTATTAAGTTGACAAAAGATAATCAAAGTAAAACACTTCGTTTTATTAAAAATTAATAAAACCTATTTTATAATTAAAAAGGGATTGAATGAATCAATCCCTTTTTTTTTAGACCTGCAAATACTAAATTTGTAAGCACTAATAAACAGCTCTTGAAAATATATCATTCCTTAAAAGATTTTAAACCTACCTCTCAAACTATTGTGACTTTAGGTACGTTTGATGGTGTTCATAAAGGTCATAAAAAAATTATTGAACGTCTTGTCTCCAATGCAGCTGCAATGGGTGGCGAAACAGTAATTCTAACTTTTTTCCCGCATCCGAGAATGATTCTTCAAGATGGCTCCGACATTAAATTATTAAATACTATTGACGAAAAATCCATACTTCTGGATCAGTGTAGCATTGACCATTTAATAATTCATCCCTTTGATCAAGAGTTTTCAAGACTAACCGCAGAAGAATTTGTGGAAGACGTTTTAGTAAAACAACTTAACCTAAAAAAAATAATTATCGGATACGACCATCGGTTTGGAAGAAATCGAACGGCAAATATTGATGATTTAAAAGAATTTGGCAAGCAATTTAATTTTGAAGTTGAAGAAATTTCCGCTCAGGAAATTGATGATGTTGCGGTTAGTTCTACAAAAATCAGAACCGCTTTGACAGACGGAAATATCCTACTGGCAAACTCTTATTTAACGTATGACTACTTTTTGACCGGAACTGTTATCAAAGGCAATAGTATTGGACGAACTATAAATTTTCCGACAGCAAATTTGGACATCGACGATAAGCACAAACTGATTCCAAAAAACGGGGTTTATATTGTTCGTTCTGTATTGAACGGAAAACAGACTTTTGGGATGATGAATATCGGGTTTAACCCCACAGTGAATGGCGATAAAAAAACAATTGAAGTTCATTACTTTAATTTCAATGATGATTTATACCACCAAAAAGTTCAAGTTACAGTACTCGACAGAATTAGAGACGAATTCAAATTTAATTCCTTAGAGGCACTCAAAACGCAATTGGAAGCTGATCAAAAGAATACGTTGGATTGGATTAAAAAAAATCAGAATGAATAAACTTTGGACACCCATAGATAATGCTCCCCTCCTTCTTTTCAGAATCTTTTTTGGATTCCTGATTGCTGCAGAATCTTTCGGAGCCATTATGACCGGATGGGTTCGAAAAGTTTTAATCAAACCTGAATTTACCTTCTCTCATATTGGCTTTGAATGGTTGCAACCACTACCCGGCTATGGCATGTATGCTTATTTTGCCCTAATGGGTAGTATGGGAATTGCCGTTATGTTGGGTTATAAATACCGATGGAGTTTAGGCATTTTTACGTTACTCTGGACGGGTGTTTATCTCATGCAAAAAGAAGCCTACAACAACCATTACTATTTACTGATTTTGGTTTGTATTATCATGCTTTTCATGCCGGCCAATAAAAATGTTTCTATCGATGCCAAACAAAACCCGGCCATTAAAACGAATTACATGCCAAAATTTGTTTTAGTGGTAATGATAACACAAATGGTCATTGTATATGGTTTTGCAACGATTGCCAAATTTTATCCCGATTGGTTAAATGGTACATTTACGCGTAATTTATTTCAGCCTCATTCCAATTTTCCGGTCATTGGACCAATCTTTTCCTCATCATGGTTTCCAATTTTTATTGCCTATTCCGGTATTTTATTTGACGGATTAATCATTCCTGCTTTACTCTGGAAAAAAACCAGAACCATAGCTCTTTTAGCCTCATTGGTTTTTCATTTGTTTAATGCTGTAACGCTTCAAATTGGCATCTTTCCTTTTTTTGCCTTGAGTTTTGTTGTGTTTTTCTACCCACAGGAACAAATCAGAAAATTGTTTTTTAGAAACAAACTTAGTCACCTTGAAACGGCTCCCTTGAAACCTTCAAAAGCGGTGCTTGCCTTTTTTATTTTGTTTTTTAGTGTTCAACTACTATTACCCATCCGGCATTGGTTTATTAAAGGCGATGTGCTTTGGACTGAAGAAGGTCATCGTTTAAGTTGGCGAATGATGTTACGGCAACGAAATGGTTTTATCACATACCGAATTGTGGACAAACAAACGAAAGAACAATGGATGTATCCCTATCATGACAAAGTGAGTTTTAAGCAATTCAACATGTTGAATAAACCTGATGGAATTTGGCAATTTGCTCAACGCATAAAAAAAGAATACCAAGAACAAGGAAAAGATATTTCCATCTTTGTTGATTCCAAAGTAAGCATCAACAGTAAACCGTATAAAATGCTAATTGATCCAGCCGTAGATTTTGCCACCGCAAAATGGGATTATTTTTTTCATAATGAGTGGATTATACTGTATGATGCTCAAGGAAATCCAATCAATAATTGAAATAGTAAACAATCCTTGTGAATATCTTCCCTAACTAGACTTGAAACCAAGCAATATAAATCTGTATTTTTGACTATCTAATCATAAATTATGACATCAACACGAAATAATTGGACCAAAGAAGAAATCATGGCTATCTATCAAAAGCCCATGATGGATTTATTATATGAAGCTGCAACCATTCACAGAGAACGTCACGACCCCAATGTGGTTCAGGTTTCTACTTTGCTTTCCATCAAAACAGGCGGGTGTCCGGAGGATTGTGGCTATTGTCCGCAAGCTGCCCGTTACCATACCAACGTTGAAGGAAATGATTTAATGTCCGTTCAACAAGTAAAAGCACAGGCACTTCGTGCAAAATCTTCGGGTTCTTCACGCGTATGTATGGGTGCCGCATGGCGAAATGTAAAAGACGGCCCTGAGTTTGATCAAGTATTGGAAATGGTGAGAACCCTAAACAAACTGGACATGGAAGTATGTTGCACTTTGGGCATGCTTACTGAAAATCAAGCCTTACGCTTGGCAGAAGCCGGATTGTATGCTTACAACCACAACTTAGATTCTTCTGAAGAATATTATAAAGAAGTCATTTCAACACGGGCTTTTGATGACCGTTTGAAAACCATAGAAAATGTCAGAAAAACAAATGTCACCGTTTGTAGTGGTGGTATTATTGGAATGGGTGAAAGCTTGGAAGACAGAGCCGGCATGTTGGTAGCTCTTTCTACTTTAAGTCCGCAACCGGAGTCAGTGCCCATCAATGCCTTGGTTGCTGTGGAAGGCACACCACTTGAAGATCAAAAGCCAATTGAAATTTGGGACATGATTCGAATGGTGGCTACCACAAGAATTGTAATGCCTGAAACACAAGTACGTCTTTCTGCAGGAAGAACAGAAATGAGTCGAGAAGGACAAGCGTTATGCTTTTTTGCCGGAGCCAACTCCATTTTTGCCGGTGATAAATTGTTGACCACCCCAAATCCTGATGTGAATGACGACATGAAAATGTTTGAACTCTTGGGATTGGTTCCCCAAAAACCATTCGTAAAAATGGAACAGCCTAAAACCGTGGAAGCCGAAGATTCACAATGGCAGGCATTGGGCGAAAAACCCAAATGGTCCAGACCCGGTCATACCATTGAACGCAATAAAGAAGCGTCTCTTAAAAAATAAATTTCAAAACCTTCTTATGCTGTAAGAAGGTTTTTTTATTACAAAAAATGAAACAGGAAATTACAACTTAAAGTCTCAGCATTATTTAACGAAGTTTTCTTATATTTTTTTTAACTATGCTTTCGTAAGCTTAATTAAAAAACGTTTACTAATTTTGTTTGTATCAAAGTTAAATTTTTGCAGAAAACTAAAAATTTCAGAAAACTTTATGTCTTTATATCTCACTGAAATTGAACGCGTAAAAACCATCTCTAAAGCTGATTTTTATTCCAATTATGTCAAAAAACAAAAACCGGTTGTCATTGAGCAATTAACTTCGGATTGGCCTGCTTATTCAAAGTGGCACCTCAACTATATCAAAGCCATTGCAGGCGATAAAATTGTACCGCTTTATGACGACCGCCCGGTCTCTCATAAAGATGGATTTAACAAATCTCATGCTAAAATGAAAATGGCTGATTATGTAGATTTGCTACTTTCTAAGCCGACTAATTACAGAATCTTTCTTTATAACCTAATCAAAGAAGTCCCTGCTTTAAAAGAAGATTTTAAATGGCCGGACATTGGTTTACGATTGGTGAAACAATTACCCATGCTTTTTTTTGGTGGTGAAAACGCCAAAGTATTCATGCACTATGACATTGATTATTCCAATATTTTGCATTTCCATTTTCATGGAAAAAAACGTTGTGTGTTGTTTGCTCCAGACCAAACGCCTTATTTGTATAAAGTACCACATGCATTAATTGCTCGTGAAGATATTGATTTTGATCATCCTGATTTTGAAAAATGGCCGGCTTTGAAGCTTGCCAAAGGATTGGTTTGTGATTTAAATCATGGCGAAATGCTTTACATGCCTGAAGGTTATTGGCATTATATGACTTATGTTACTCCTGGTTTTTCTATGAGTTTACGGGCATTTCCACGAAAAATAAACAATCTTGGTAAAGCTGTTTTCAATGTATTTGTCATGCGGCATTATGATAATTTTATGCGAAAACAAAAAGGTCAAGCTTGGATTGATTATAAGAATGAAGAAGCCATCAAACGCACACATCAAAATTTAGGGATTTCTTAATTCCTTATAGTCATATCCCTTTTTCCGTAATGCTAATGGATTACTTTTTCCGTAACTTTACTGCCGTTTTCTAACGACACTTGAACCACTAGTACTTGATTTTGTTTCATCAGCGAAGTAATCGAAACTGTTGAGGCTAAACGTATATTTTCGCTATAAAGTTGTTTCCCCAACACATCAAAAACACGCACTTCCTGAATGTTTTCTGTGGGAGATTTTATGTGAATGCCGTCAGCACTATAAATCAAAATTGTAGTTGCATCTTCAAAATCGGATACATTCAATTCCGGTTCATTCACAAAACGAATTTGGAATCTGGAATCAAAAACGCCGGCTGTTGATGTAAAATTATAAGAACCTGATTTTAAGTCATGCA
>JAUXNR010000428.1 GCA_030682755.1 Flavobacterium sp. | reverse complement strand
GATTCACACCATTTGGAGTTCGCAATCGAATTTGTTCATCGTCAAGATAGCCAATTAGATAATTGCGATCATTATTTCCTAAAGAAGTTGGAACTGTTGCTGTTGTTTGATTTTCAATTTCAAAAAAATTAAAATCTTCATTCTTAATATCAAATGTTCTGTTTTTTTTAGGCACAAAAAAAGCATTGGTATGCAATCCAAAAGTAGCCGTCCATTTTTCTTTCTTTTTAGGAGAAATCACCCAAGAGGAAGAAGCCTGATAAACGGCAGCATCAGTAGCCGGAACTAAGTATTGCTCAGAATAAAATAAGGCATCTCCTAAGAGATACCCTATCTGTTCTAACTGTGAAACTGTTTGAGAAGTAACCTTAAAAGTCATCCCAAACAAACACACTATAACTATTGTTTTAATGCAACTATGCGTCAATCTTAGCATAGACTGCATTTTTCTCAATAAATTCTCTTCTTGGTGGCACTTCATCCCCCATTAACATAGAGAAAATACGATCTGCTTCTGCTAAACTGTCTATTGTAACTTGACGTAACGTTCTGAAATCAGGATTCAAAGTTGTTTCCCATAACTGTTCAGCATTCATTTCTCCTAAACCTTTATAACGTTGAATGGCCGCTGAACCACCTAACTTCAAGTTAATCATATCACGTTGGTCATCTGTCCAAGCATATTCCTTTTTATTTCCTTTTTTAACTAAATATAAAGGTGGCGTTGCAATATAAACATGACCATGCTCAATCAATTCTTTCATGAATCTGAAGAAGAAAGTTAATATTAAGGTAGAAATATGACTACCATCTACGTCGGCATCACACATGATGACTACTTTATGGTATCTTAATTTTTCTAAATTCAGTGCTTTTGAATCTTCTGCTGTTCCGATGGTAACACCTAAAGCGGTAAAAATATTACGAATTTCTTCGTTTTCAAACACTTTATGGTGCATGGCTTTCTCCACATTCAAAATCTTACCACGAAGCGGTAAAATGGCTTGAAATGCCCTGTCACGACCTTGTTTGGCTGTTCCCCCTGCCGAATCTCCCTCGACTAAGAAAATCTCACATTTTTGTGGGTCTTGTTCTGAACAATCCGAAAGTTTTCCAGGTAATCCACCACCACCTAAAACGGTTTTACGTTGCACCATTTCACGAGCTTTTTTTGCTGCGTGACGGGCTTGAGCGGCTAAAATTACTTTTTGAACAATAATCTTGGCATCATTCGGATTTTCTTCCAAATAATTTTCCAACATTTCAGCAACCGACTGACTAACCGGAGAAACTACTTCACGATTACCTAATTTGGTTTTGGTTTGTCCTTCAAATTGTGGTTCAGCGACTTTTACAGAAATAATTGCCGTTAAACCTTCACGGAAGTCATCTCCTGAAATTTCAAATTTTAATTTATCTAACAATCCTGAACTGTCTGCATATTTTTTCAACGTACGGGTCAATCCCATACGGAAACCTTGCAAATGCGTTCCACCTTCGTGTGTGTTGATATTGTTTACATATGAAAAAATGTTTTCTGAATAACTGGTATTATAAACCAACGCCACCTCAACAGGGATTTCGCCTTTTTCATTGTCCATGCTAATTACATGTGAAATGATTGGTTCACGGTTACCGTCTAAGAATTTAACGAATTCTTTCAATCCTTCTTTTGAATGGAACGTTTCTGTTACCAATTCACCTTTATCGTCAAGATGTCTTTTATCACACATCGTAATGGTGATTCCTTTGTTCAAAAAGGACAACTCACGCATACGTGCGGCTAAGGTATCATATGAAAATTCTATGGTTTGTGTAAAAATGGTTGTATCCGGTTTAAACGTAACCATTGTTCCGCGTTTGGTAGTTTCACCAATTTGTTTTACCGGATATAACGCTTTTCCGCGTTCGTATTCTTGTTCGTATATTTTTCCGTCTCTGTAAACCGTTGCTCTTAAATGATCAGAAAGTGCGTTCACACACGAAACCCCAACCCCGTGCAAACCTCCGGAAACTTTATAAGAATCTTTGTCAAATTTACCTCCGGCCCCAATTTTAGTCATAACTACCTCAAGAGCAGAAACACCTTCTTTTTTGTGAATATCAACCGGAATACCTCGACCGTTATCTTCAACAGAAATGGAATTATCTTCATTTATAAAAACGGTAATGGTATCACAATGACCTGCTAGTGCTTCGTCAATTGAGTTATCCACAACCTCATAAACCAAATGGTGTAATCCTCTAACGCCTGTATCTCCAATATACATGGAAGGACGCATTCTTACGTGCTCCATTCCTTCTAAAGCCTGAATACTATCCGCTGAATAATTATTCTTTTTAATTTCGTCGCTCATAAATTTTTATACTAAAAATGCATTTTTTGTCAAACATGCAAATATAGCAAAAATTGAGCGATTTTTGACTATAACCTCAACAGCAAAAGGGATAAGTTATTAACAAAACGTGTAAGTTTTTCACTATTTTGAAAAGATTCTATTAGTTATAATTCATTGGAAAATCATTGACCATTGTAATAAAAATTCAAAGAAATTGGAATGAAACATAGAGATATTACAAAACTTCTCTATTGTCAAGTTGAACTTGTTTCAACTTCTGCAGTGTTGCCAGAAGCTGAAATGAGTTCAGCTTGAAAGAGTTAGAGTTAAAAAGATTCTGAAACAAGTTCAGAATGACAAAAGCTACAAAAAAACGCCCCGATAAATCGAGACGCTTCTAACAAACAAACTAAACTGCAATCTGAAAAATTTATATTGTAACTGAATCTTTGGCAATAGCTGTATCTGCTTTAACGTGAGCAGCATTTGCACGACCACTTGGATCTTGGTTCTCTTGCCATTTCGGAATCCACTTACGAACCGTTTGAGCTGCCGCTTGCTGTGGGAAATGTTTATGAAAAATACTTCTGTAAAAGAAAGCTTCTTTGGTTGCCGGCGTATTATATGGAAATAACGTTGCTGCTTTTGCAAAATCTTCATCCGATACTTGTGATGAGCAATACTCAATCAATGTATCAATCCAATTGTAGCCCACACCATCTGAAAACTGTTCTTTTTGACGCCACAATACCTCTTCTGGCAAATAAGGCTGTTCAGGCGTATCAAATGCTTTTCGTAAAATGTATTTTTCAACACCATCATACGTTTGTGGCATTTTTTCTTCGGGTTTTATTTTAATGGATAATTCCAAAAAGGCTTTGTCTAAGAAAGGTACACGTGCTTCTAATCCGTGAGCCATTGTTGATTTGTCTGCTCTAAGCAAATCGGCAGTAAATAGTTTTTGAACACGTTCAATGGTTTCTTTATGAAAATCCATTACAGATGGTGCATTTCTAAAATACAAGTAGCCACCAAAAATCTCATCCGCTCCTTCTCCTGACAATACCACTTTAATTCCTTTTTCTGTAATGGCTTTGGACAAGAAATACATGGGCGTACTTGCTCTGACAGAAGTCACATCATAGGTTTCTAAATGCCAAATCAATTTATCAATAATTTCAATACCTTGTTCTATAGTGAAATGAATTTCATGGTGTTCTGTTCCTAAAAATTCAGCTACTTTTCTGGCTGCTTTTGCATCAGGTGCTTCTTGATCTAATCCAATTGAAAAAGAATGTAAGGTTTTGCCTTTTTCTTTCATCATTCGAGCGGCTATAGAAGACGTTAATGATGAATCTAATCCTCCGGATAACAATACGCCAATTGGAACATCACTCATTAATCTTTTTTCTACTGCTTCGGATAAAGTTTCACGAATTGCGGCTAAATCCAACTCCTCTACTCCTGCTTCAGGATCTTCCCATTTTGGTTGGTAATATTTAACAAATCCTGTTTCCGGTGTATAGTAATGTCCGGGAGGAAATGTTGAAAATGTTTTACATTGGTCGGCTATGGATTTCATTTCTGAAGCAAAATACATGCGTCCACGATCATCTAATCCGTAATACAAAGGTTTAACACCCAGTGGATCTCTTCCTGCAATATAATCATCGCCGTCAATCACAACAAAGGCAAACATGCCGTCAAGTAAATGACAAAAATCGTAACCAAATTTTTCATATAAATGCACTATGACCTCAGAATCAGAAGTACTTCTGAACGTATGCTCTTTTAAAATGGTATCTCGTAATTCTTGGTGGTTGTAAATTTCGCCATTGTGCACCATCCAAGCGGTATTGCATCCTTGAATGGGTTGCTTTCCGGTATGTAAATCGATTATGGACAAACGTTCATGCGAAAGAAAATGACCTTTTTCTGTGATATGCACATCACTTTCGTCCGGACCGCGATGCGACATTCTTTTGGATAATTGCTTCACTAAAGCTTCGTCTTTTCCTTTTCCTATAATGGCTAAAATTCCACACATATTTTTTTGCTTTTCAGATTATTATTTATTTGATAAAGCAAAAATGAGTATTTGGTTTATAATTATAAAACAATAACAATTTTTTGATTACATTTTAAAACTATATTTTAATAATAACATCAATAATGAAACTTAAAGACTAAAAAATTCAAGTAACTAATTATAAATTGTAATTTCAAGCAATAAAAAACTCCTTTCTGTGAAAAAAGGAGTCTTAGTGATATTGTAGTTTTCTCTACTTTTTTACAATTTTTTCAGTCTGAGAAAATTGTTCGTTTTTGATTCTTAAAAAATAAATACCATTTGAAAGTGATGAAATGTCAATTGTTTGCGAACTATCTTGGAGTATATTCATTTTGCTATTGTAAACAACGCGACCATTCTTATCAAAAATTTCTAAATCTAAATCTTGAAATTGTCCGTTTATTTGAATTTCAAAAATTCCGGTTGTTGGATTTGGGAATAAGACACTCATTTTTTCGAAGTCCTTGCCATCTATTGATAAAAAAGCATAAGGAATATTACTTGTAGATGAATTTGCTAAAACTCCACCTTCCAAACCTTGCAATGCTGATTTGAGACCAGCGGTATCACAAAATTGACAACCTACAGTGAATAAATTTAAACAACACGAAGTACTTGAAGGAAATGCTAATTCAAAAAAATTCACATTAAATTGTTGAAAAATTGCATTCAAAAGAATATTGGATGTCACCACTAACCCGTTTGAATCTATTGAAACCAAATTACCATCCATCAAATTACTTAACCGTGTATATAAATAATGATTATATGTACCGTCAAATTGCTCTATCGATGCG
>JAUXNR010000427.1 GCA_030682755.1 Flavobacterium sp. | reverse complement strand
AAAATCCACATTCATAAAATCAATTACGGCAAAACCATATTCTGTTAAGCTGTCGCGAATGGCTTTTAGCGTTGTTAAATTATCAGCATCATCTTCAAAATAACCAAAACTGGTAAATAAATTGAAAATGGCATCAAACTTTTCTTCAAATGAAATTCTCATGTCATGAACTACAAAATGCAACTTTTCATTGGCTGATTTTGAAGCTTCTTTGATGCTGTTTTCAGATAAATCAGCTCCAGTAACATCATAACCCAATTGATTCAAATAAATAGAATGACGACCTTTTCCACAAGCTAAATCTAAAATCTTGGCCTCTTCAGGTAAATTCAAATAATCGGTTAAATTATCCATAAAAAGCTGAGCTTCGGCATAATCTCTATCTTTATAAAGAATGTGATAATAAGGGGTGTCAAACCAAAAAACATACCAATTATCGGTAATTGGTGATGGGTTATTGGTAATAGGTTGTTTAGATTCTGACATTAATTGGTTAGATGCTTTAAGAACGTGCAAATTTAGTGTATTTTTGCCAAGTTTTACAGATTTAAACAGTCATGGAGAAGAATTTTAAGATGGTAGCCAAAACCTTTTTTGGTTTTGAAGAGATTTTAGCCAAAGAAGTACAGCAATTAGGCGGACAAGATGTGCAAACCGGAACGCGGGTTGTCACTTTTTCCGGTGACAAAGGTTTTATGTACAAAGCCAATTTATCGTTGCGAACAGCTCTTAAAATTTTGAAGCCTATTAAATGGTTTAAAGTGTTTAATGACAAGAGTTTATATGATGGTGTTTCTAGTATTGATTGGAGTCAGTTTATGAATGAAAAGCAGACTTTTGTGGTTGATGTTACGTTGTATTCTGAAGCTTTTAATAACTCACAATTTGTAGCTCTAAAAACGAAAGATGCGATTGTAGATCAATTTAGAGAAAAAACCGGTGTTCGTCCGAGCATTGATAAAGATTTTCCGGATTTGCGAATTCACATTCACTTAGATCGTGATCAATGTACCGTTTCATTGGATACTTCAGGCGAATCATTGCATCAACGAGGTTATCGTTCAGCTACCAATATTGCTCCTATTAACGAAGTTTTAGCAGCCGGAATGTTGATTCTTTCCGGGTGGGATGGAACTTCTCATTTTCTTGATCCAATGTGCGGAAGCGGAAC
>JAUXNR010000419.1 GCA_030682755.1 Flavobacterium sp. | reverse complement strand
CGAGGAGGCGATTGAAATGGTCATTGAAGCCAAAGATTCCAACGATGATTTATTTTTGAGCGAAAGTGCCGATTTGCTTTTTCATTATTTAATTTTATTGAACGCAAAAGGTTTTGAATTGAATGATGTTGCTGAAATTTTGAAGCAAAGACGCTAATTACTATTGACTATTTACCAATTACTAAAAATTCGTATATTTAGACCTTTAAAAAGTAAATTTTATGCTCAAAAAATCAGCGGTTGCTCTTAGCACCATCGTCTTATTCTCAACTTTATCCTGCGAACAAAAAAATATGAAGGCCCAAACAGAAACGGTAACTGAATCCAATTCAGAACATAAGATTGTTGTATATCAAGTTTTTACACGATTATTTGGAAATACAAACACTACCAACAAACCGTGGGGAACAATCGAAGAAAATGGTGTTGGAAAGTTCAATGATTTCACCGATAAAGCTCTTCAGGAGATTAAAGATTTAGGTGTGACACATATTTGGTATACCGGTGTTCCGCATCACGCATTAATAAATGATTATACAAAATATGACATTTCCAATGATGATCCGGATGTGGTGAAAGGTCGTGCCGGTTCGCCGTATGCCGTGAAAGATTATTATAATGTAAATCCTGATTTGGCAGTAGATCCGGCAAAACGATTAGAAGAATTTGAGGCGTTGATTGAACGCACTCACAAAAACGGTTTGAAAGTCGTAATCGACATTGTTCCTAATCACATCGCCAGAAAATATGAAGGAAAAACAAATCCGAAAGGAGTAAAAGATTTTGGATCAGCTGATGATAAATCAGTCGAATACAAACGAAATAATAATTTCTATTACATTCCAAATTCGAAATTTGAGGTACCAACCGATGCTAATTATAAACCACTTGGTGGCGAAAAACATCCGTTATCAGATGGAAAATTTGAAGAAGTTCCAGCAAAATGGACAGGAAATGGTTCTCGATTAGCCAAACCCGATATTAATGATTGGTATGAAACTGTCAAAATTAATTATGGTGTAAAGCCGGATGGTAGTAAAGATTTCCCAACCTTACCCGAAGGTTTTGACAAAAAAGATTACAAAGCTCACGCCGATTTTTGGAAAGAAAAAGACGTGCCGGATTCTTGGAAAAAATTTAAAGACATTACGCATTATTGGATAGATAAAGGTGTGGATGGTTTTAGATATGATATGGCTGAAATGGTTCCTGTGGAATTTTGGAGCTATATGAATTCATCCATCAAAATGAAAAACCCGAATGCATTTTTGTTGGCAGAAGTATATAATCCGGCTGAATATAGAAACTATATCAAGTTGGGGAAAATGGATTATTTGTATGACAAAGTACAAATGTATGATACTTTGAAAAACATCGTTCAAGGTCGCGGTTTACCTAAAAATATCTCAGGTATTCGTGAAGATTTAAAAGATATTGAACACCACATGTTACACTTTTTGGACAATCATGACGAACAACGTTTGGCGAGTCCGCAGTTTGCAGGAGATCCTAAAAAAGGGAAACCGTTGATGGTGGTTTCGGCAACAATCAGTTCGTCGCCAACGATGATATATTTTGGACAGGAAGTAGGAGAACCCGGTGCAATTGATGCCGGTTTCGGAAAAAATTCACGAACTTCTATCTTTGATTATGTGGGCGTTCCGCATCATCAACGTTGGATGAATGATGGAAAATATGACGGTGGACAATTAAAACCCGAAGAAAAAGAATTACGTGATTTTTACAAACGTTTGTTGAATTTCACTTTAAAAAGTAGTGCTTTAATGGGCGAATTCGAGCAAATTCATGACGCTAATTTGAATGCAGGTTCAGATTATGATTTTGGATTGTATTCGTATGTGCGATGGAGTGATGACGAAAAATTGGTAATTGTGACTAATTTCAATCAAAACACACCCGTTCAATGTGATGTGATGATTCCGGCAGATGTCGTAAAAAAAATGAATTTGAAAGATGGAAAATATACTTTAAACGATCAATTGTACGGAAAAAGTTCAACCGAATTAAAAGTTGAAAATGGAGTAGGGAAGTTTAGGTTGAAGATTGGGGTGAATGAGAGTTTTATTTATAAGATTTAAATGTAACACAAACGCCTGACATGTTTTTAAAACCTGTCGTAAAAAAACAATAATAATCATTTATGAAGATTCTATTCTATTCAGTATTTTTAGTATCTTTAATTTCTTGTAAATCAGAAACTAAACCTTTTTTGGATTTTGATCATATTGATTATTACTCTTTGAGTATTTCTGATATAGAAGAAGCAAGAATTAGATTTAAAGAGATAAAATCACAAGAGGATGAAAATTTCTTATCTATATTAGATGGTGATGTTTCTGTAAATTTAACCAATGATTCACTAATTACTAAAATTGAATCAACAAACTATTTTACACTTCATAAAGTTCCAGATTCATTGAATTCTTCAATTTCAGAATTGTTTTCTCCGTTTTTAAATACTGGAGCATTCTTTTTATCAAATTCTTCTTTATGTGCACCTGTTTATAGAGACATTCTGGTTTTTAAAAAAAATGAAGAAATTGTCGGAA
>JAUXNR010000390.1 GCA_030682755.1 Flavobacterium sp. | reverse complement strand
CCTCACGAGCCGTAACGGTCTGCGTAGCACCCAATAAACGGTCGGCCAACGTACTTTTTCCGTGGTCAATGTGAGCAATAATGCAAAAATTTCGTATGTTCTTCATCTTCGTTTAATTCAAATTTATTTCACCCTTTTAATTTGGGCGTTACCACAAGGGTCGGGCTTTCCGTTGCAAGTCATCGTCACGGTTTCGCTATCGCTACACCGTTCCTGTGGGCTTTCCACTGCAATCCCTAACGCAAACCCTGCTCCTTAGCGAATTGTGTGCAAATATAAAGCAAAGTTTTGGATTTTAAAGGGATTAAACCTGACAGGTTTCGAAAACCTGTCAGGTTTAAAAATCAGAATTTTTATTTTTTGAACCATTAAGATATTAAGTCGCATTAAGTTGGTATTCCTTAATGCGACTTAATATCTTAATGGTTTTAAAAGTATTGAATGTCTTGTTTATTTAGAAAAGTTGTTTTTTTCATTCAAACTAACTGATTTTCAAACCTGTCAGGTTTAAAATTACCCGTTTTGCAAACCCCACTCGTTTCCCTATCTTTGCAAAAAAAATTCAATGCCAACAATCGGAAACATCATCTTACCCGACTTTCCCTTACTTCTTGCTCCAATGGAAGATGTGAGCGATCCGCCGTTTCGTCGCTTGTGCAAATTGCACGGAGCCGATTTGATGTATTCGGAATTTATTTCGTCCGAAGGATTGATTCGTGATGCTATGAAAAGCAAAATGAAACTCGACATTTTTGATTACGAACGTCCGGTTGGTATCCAAATTTTTGGTGGTGACGAAGAAGCGATGGAAATGTCTTCCCGAATTGTAGATGCAGTGCAACCCGATTTAGTAGATATTAATTTTGGTTGCCCGGTAAAAAAAGTAGTATGCAAAGGAGCCGGTGCGGGAGTTTTAAAAGATGTCGATTTAATGGTTCGCTTAACAAAAGCCGTCATCAAAGGGACCAATCTTCCGGTAACGGTAAAAACCCGTTTAGGTTGGGACGAAAATTCCATCAACATTGATGAAGTGGCGGAACGTTTACAAGATATTGGCGTGCAAGCTTTAACGGTTCACGCAAGAACACGTGCTCAAATGTATAAAGGTCATTCCGATTGGTCGCACATTGCTCGTGTGAAAAATAATCCGAGAATTACAATGCCTATTTTTGGAAACGGTGACATTGATTCGCCCGAAAAAGCATTGGAATACAAAAACAAATATGGTTTGGATGGAATGATGATTGGTCGTGCTGCCATTGGTTATCCATGGATTTTTAACGAAATCAAACATTATTTCAAAACAGGAGAACATTTACCAGAGCCTACGATGAAAGACCGCATCGAAGCTGCCAGAAATCACTTAATCTGGTCAATGGACTGGAAAGGCGAACGAGTTGGAATTTTCGAAATGCGTCGTCATTACACCAATTATTTTAAAGGCATTCACGGTTTTAAAGAATACAAACAAAAATTAGTTACCACTGATGGAGCAATGCCGTTAATGGCACTTTTTGAAGAAATTGCCGAAGTTTATGCTAATTATCAGACGGTTTAAATTTACCATATAAGTCAGATAAGTTAAAATCTTTTTTTAAATATTTACTTCAAAATAAAGCGTGTCAGATACAACCTCATCTAAATCTAAAGATTTGCACTTTTATTCGAGTAAACTTACCGCGTTTTTTTTATTATTGATTTCTTCAGTTTTTGTATTTTTTGGATTTGTTTTTTATGAAAGCATATTTAATTTCGAATCAAAACCTTTAAGAAGTACATTTTTGCTATTAGCATTATTGTTGTTTTTATCTGGAATTATTATTTCTATAAAACTATTATTTCGTAAAAAGCCTCTACTTACCATTAGTACAAATGAATTGGTTATTTATACTATTTTTAGAAAACCCATATCTTTAAGATTTGATGAGATAAAGTCATTTTATTTGGTTACTTCTCATCATAAAGGGATTCCAACAAACAGAAAAATTTTCATTGAACTCAAAGAACCTTCTCAAAGATTTAAAAACTCAGTTTATTATACAATTACTAGAATATTCAGTTTAAGATTAGCTAATTCACAATATGGTATTCAGGCAGACTTAATTAAAATAAATCATAATGAATTGTTAGAAATTTTAAATGATAGATTGCAAAAATAAATTTTACCATATAAGTCACATAAGAAAACTTACATGACTTATATGGTTATTAATTTTTAGTTAAACCACCATTTTCTTCCATTTCCCTTTTTTATACAAAATGTAACCGGCAATGGTAATGCACGTTTCCGCAATCGGAACCGCCATAAAAACTCCAGTTGGACCCATTTTCAAATACTTCGCTAAAAAATAAGCCAACGGAATTTGGAACAACCAAAACCCAAAGAAGTTAATTTTCGTAGGTGTCCATGTATCTCCAGCACCGTTAAACGCGTTGATAAGCACCATCCCAATTCCATAGAAAACATAACCTAAACTCATAATTTGAATGGCTTCCACGGCAATATCCAAAACCTCTTTGTCATTTGTAAACAACGTAATGATTGGTCGGGCGGCGGTTAATGTGACAATCATAATGATGGCCATAAAAATCACATTGTATTTTGCTGTTACAAAAACCGATTTTTCCGCCCGTTCAATTTGTTTGGCTCCTAAGTTTTGACCCACCAAAGTGGCAGCCGCACTACTTAACCCCCAAGCGGGAAGAATGAAAAACATCATAATTCGCAATGCGGTTTGATATCCGGCAGAACCAATATCTCCTCCGGTAGTGGCAACGAGATTAGCCATAAAAATCCAACTGCATGAGGCAATCACAAATTGCAAAACGCCGGGAGCGGCAATTTTAACTAACGCTTTTATCTGATCAAAATCAGGAGTTATGTAAGCCATCATCATTTTGATAACGCCTTTTCCGTTGAAAAGATGATACATTTGATAGATAACACCAATGCTTCTCCCAATGGTAGTCGCAATAGCTGCTCCGGTTAAACCATACGCCGGAATTGGTCCAAAGCCATTAATCAAAATCGGATCTAAAATAATGTTGCAGCCATTCGCCAACATCAAACTTTTCATCGCTATAGCGGCATTTCCTGCCCCGCGAAAAATTCCGTTGATTAGGAAAAGTAACATGATGGAAATACTTCCACCCATCATAATTTGCACAAACGAAGTTCCGTAAATGGCTGATTCTTGCGAAGAACCCATCCAAATCAAAATGTCGGTCGCATAAATAATTCCGAAAATGCTGAGAATGGTATTTAAAACAACGGCGACAAGAATAGCTTGCATTCCGGCTTTTGCTGCAGCAACCGGGTCTTTTTCGCCAATTCTTCTGGCAACAACTGCTGTAGCTGCCATGCTGATTCCAATCGCAATTGAGTAAATAATCGTGAGAACCGATTCGGTTAATCCAACGGTTTGAACGGCAAAACTGCTATTTTCTAAGTGACCCACAAAGTACAAATCGACTAACGCAAAAACCGACTCCATCATCATTTCCAACACCATCGGAATGGCAAGCAGAATAACTGCGGTTTTTATTTTTCCGGAAGTATAATCAAAATCGGCTTCGCCTTTTAAAGCCATTTTTATAGTAGAAAAGATACGAGAAAGCATACCCTTTGAGTGTTTATTTTCAGTCATTTTTATAAAGATTTAGTGAATAAAATAATCTTTCGACAGAGTTGTCAAGAAGATTTTTAAAACGAAGTAGAGGTGTCTTTATACGAAATAAGGACTAAAAAAAACAATCATAGTCGTATAGTTGAAGTACAAATGTAGAATTTTTATCAAAAGAAGAAAACTATTCCAAAAGTTTTTTGTTTACGCTACTACTGGCAACCCAAGAGGCTAAGAAGCCTAATGTGGCAATTGTTCCAATCACAATGAATATGTTGTGTAAAGAAAACACAACAGGATAAGCCAAACTTGGTGTAATCATAAACAATTCGAATTTCAATTGTAGAAAAACAAGAATTGAACCGAGAGAGATTCCAATTAAACCTCCAACAATGCAGATTAAAAATCCTTGTAACAAGAAAATCAATCGCAATTCTTTCAAGTTGGAACCCAAATTAAATAAAGTTTTTAAATTGAGTTTTTTGTCAATAATCATCATGATTAAAGCCCCAATTAAAGTAAAAAGGGTTACAATTAAGACTAAGGTAAGAATCAGATATAAAATCAAATTCTCGGTATTCAGCATTCTGTATAACGACTCGTTGAGTTGATTTCTGTTTTTTATAACACTATTTTCGCCTAAAATGGCAGTCAGATTTTTTCTGATTTCAGCTTCATTGTGGTTTTCGGAGAGTTTAAATTCAATGCTGGTAATTTGATTAGGTTTTAATTCTAATAATTCTTGAGCAATTTCAATATCACAAAAAACATATTTCTGACTTAGTTCTTCATTTAAAAAATAAAAACCACAAGGATTTAGTTGAATTTTATTAAAAGCCGTTTCAGGGTTTTCAATAGCACCTTTACCGGGTCTGACTACAAATGCTTCAAAAACATTTTTAAAATCAAACAATCCCACTGATAATTTTTGAGCAATACCGGAGCCAATTACTACTTGATAAGAATCATGATCCAACCATTCTCCTTGAAAAATTGTTTTTTCAATGCTGGTAACGTTTATAAAATTTGAGTCAACACCTTTGATGAATGCCAATTGATCTTTTCCGTTAAAGGTAAACAATGCTTTTTCTTCAATGGTTTTGCTAAAAAACTGAATGCCTTTTATTTCTTTTAATTGCTGTTCTTGACTTTCAGAAATGAAAAAGGTTTTTCCTTTGCTGCTTTCCACTTTCAATTGCGGATCAAAATCATTTGTAAAAGAAAGGCTAAAATCTTTCAAGCCACTAAAAACTGAGAGTACTACAAACATAGCCATTGAACCTGCAATTATTCCAAGAGAAGAAATACCGGTTATGATGTTGATGGCGTTATTTTTACTTACTGTAAATAAATAACGTTTGGCTATGTAAAAGGAAAATTTCAAGTTACGATTTTTTTCTCTTTTCTAATAAATCTCGATTTTCAACCGGGTTTTCTTTTAAGGTTAATGCTTTTTCAATCTTATCAATATATTCTAATGAATCATCAATAAAAAAAGTCAAGTTGGGCACTTTTCTGAGTTGAAGTTTAACTCTTTGTGATAAATCGTGTTTGATTAAGGGTGTGTTGGATTTAATACTTTCCAATAATTCTTTTCCTTTTTCAGGAGGAAAGATGCTCAAATATACTTTTGCAACAGATAAATCTGAAGTCACGCTTACTTTTGACACAGAAATTATTAAATTACTAATACCATTTTTTCTTACTTCACCTTGCAAAATATCTACGAGGTCTTTCTGTAAAACACTTCCTATTTTTTTTTGTCTATTCGTTTCCATGGTGCAAAAATACAACATTTTAACTTTCAAAATATATATCTTTGTTTTTTGAAGTTTGTGTTAACGGCTTATTAATTGTATTACAAATAAGAAATGAGAAAAATTGAACATATTGGGATTGCCGTAAAAGATTTAGAAAAGTCAAATTTACTTTTCGAAAAACTGTTTGGACAACCACCTTATAAAGAAGAAGAAGTTGTGAGTGAAGGAGTCAAAACTTCTTTTTTTCACAATGGTCCAAATAAGATTGAATTATTAGAAGCTACAAATGCTGACAGTCCAATTGCAAAATTCATTGAAAAAAAAGGAGAAGGAATTCATCATATTGCCTTTGATGTTGAAGATATAGTTGCTGAAATTGAACGACTCAAGAATGAGGGGTTTGTGGTTTTAAATGAAGAACCTAAAAAAGGTGCAGATAATAAATTGGTTGTTTTTTTACATCCAAAATCAACAAATGGTGTTTTAATTGAATTGTGTCAAGAAATACAACAATAATTTTGGAGTAAAACAAAAATAGTAGTAATATTGCAACCTCAAAACCGGTCCTATAGCTCAGTTGGTTAGAGCACCTGACTCATAATCAGGTGGTCCCTGGTTCGAGCCCAGGTGGGACCACTAAAAACCCTTTCGTGTTGAAAGGGTTTTTTTGGCTGAATTGGTCAAGATAAATTTTACAATTATATAATGTTTATTGTTTAGATGGTATAGGAATTACTATTATTTTTGAGCATTTTAACGATTAATGTGTATAATTCAACAGTTTTTATTAGAGTTCCTTTCGGTTTATTCAAGATTTTTATTTTATTTGTGAAAAAATTTTGTTGAAGAGGAAATTTGTTTAGTTTTGTAGCCTATGAGATTTGTCCCTAAGAGTTTAATTGTACTAGCTTTCACTTTGGTGAGTATGACGATGTTTGCTGTTGATAATCCCGGCCCACCACCACCAAATCCACCACCACCACCTGGATCACCTATTGATGGTGTTTTGGTTGTCTTGATGATAATAGGAATGATTTATGCTTTTTATAAATTTAACAATTCTAGTATAAACAAAAAATCTCCACTTTAAAATGGAGATTTTTTTTATTTTGTCAGTTTGTGAAGCCTTGTTACATATTTTCCAATAACATCAAATTCTAAATTTACATAGCTGCCTACTTTAAAACTATTGAAGTTTGTGTGTTTATAAGTATAAGGGATTATTGCTACACTAAATTCATTTGCTTTAGAGTTTACAACTGTCAAGCTAACGCCATTAACGGTTATTGAACCTTTTTCAATGGTGATATTATTTAAAGAAAGGTCGTAATTAAAAGTATAACGCCAACTCCCGTTTGTTTCTTCAATGGCTTTACAAATTCCAATTTGATCAACATGACCTTGAACAATATGTCCATCCAGTCGATCTCCTAATTTCATGGCACGTTCCAAATTAATTCTGTCATCCTTTTTCCAAGTGCCAATATTAGTTTTGTCAATGGTTTCTTTAATTGCAGTAACGGTATAGGTGTCATTTTCAATAGCCACAACAGTAAGACAAATGCCATTATGGGCCACACTTTGGTCAATTTTTAGTTCGTTTGTAATAGAAGAGGTAACTGAAAGGTGAAGATTGTCTTCTTCTTTTCTGATATCTTTAATAATTCCAAGAGTTTCTATGATTCCTGTAAACATTTGCGTTTTATTTTCTTAAATTTGCACCTCAAAAGTAGCAATTAATATTCTGAAGACCATTATGAATAAAGCAGAAAATATACTCGTAGGGATTTCAATTGGAGATTTGAACGGAATTGGAAGCGAAATAGTTCTCAAAACATTTGAGGATCCTAGAATGTTGGAGCTTTGTACTCCGGTTATTTTTGCTAATGTAAAAATGCTGTCTTTCTTAAGAAAAAGTTTTGATTCTACTGCTTTTTTACACGGAATAGACAAACTGGAACAGATTGTACCCGGAAAAATAAACGTTTATAACCTCTGGAAAGATAGTTTTAATTTAGAATTTGGCGTTGCAGATGATGTTGTTGGAAGTTATGCCGTAAAATCTTTTGTTGCCGCAACAAAAGCGTTGAAAGAAGGAATTGTTGATGTTTTAGTAACAGCTCCCATAAATAAATACAATATCCAAACAGAAGCCTTTAAATTTCCCGGTCATACAGATTATTTGAATCAGGAACTTGAAGGTGATGCTTTAATGTTAATGGTAAATGATACATTAAGAGTTGGGTTGTTAACAGATCATGTTCCGGTTACAGATGTGTCAAAGCATATTACTGAAAAACTGATCCGTCAGAAAATAAACACCATTAAGCAAACTTTAATTCAGGATTTTAAAATACGAAAACCCAAAATTGCTGTGTTAGGATTAAATCCGCATTGTGGCGATCATGGTGTGATTGGAAAAGAAGATGATGAGATTTTAAGACCAACACTCAGTAAAATGTTTGAAGAAGGTACTTTTGTTTTTGGGCCTTATGCTGCAGACAGTTTTTTTGGAACAAAGTCACATGAAAAATTTGATGCTGTAATTGCTTGTTATCATGATCAAGGATTGATACCATTTAAAACCTTGTCATTTGGAAACGGAGTTAATTATACGGCTGGTTTGAATAAAGTAAGAACCTCGCCGGATCACGGAACCGCATTTGAAATTGCAGGAAAAAACCAAGCAGATTTTAATTCATTTAAAGAAGCGGTTTATTTGGCAATTGACATTTATAAATCGCGTTTAGAGCATGCTCAAATTACCGAAAAACCATTGAAAGTAAAAGAAAAACAGTTTTAAACAAAAAAATGTTTATAACTGTATTGGATTTACGATAATTTTATATCTTTGCAAACCAAATTTTTGGGACAAATTGATGTTGAGATGAAAGTATCTAATGAATATTTAATACCGTTTATCGGATTAAAGCTAGGAAAACACCAATTTGACTATCAAATAGATAAGACGTTCTTTGATCGCTTCGAATATGATGATTTTGAAAGTTGTGCTATTGAAACATCTGTTGTTTTAGAAAAAAAAACAATGATGTTAGAGTTACACTTCAAACATAAAGGGACTGTTCACGTTCCTTGTGATGTCACCGGAGAACCTTTTGATTTGCCTATTAAGGGAAAAATTGATTTGGTTGTTCAGTTTGGAGACGCTTTTAATGATGAGAATGAGGAGTTGTTGATTTTGCCGCATGGCGAGCATCAAATAGACATTTCGCAATACATTTATGAAATGATTGTATTGTCAATTCCATTAAAAAGAGTGCATCCGGGAATAAAAGACGGAACATTACATTCTGAAGTAATTGAAAAATTAGAAGAATTGGCAGTCAAAGGAGAACAAGAAGAAAATAAAACAGAAGAAACTGATCCTCGTTGGGATCAATTAAAAAAACTATTAACGGATAAATAATATAGTAAAATGGCACATCCAAAGAGAAAAACCTCGAAAACCAGAAGAGACAAAAGAAGAACTCATTATAAAGCAACTGTTGCTCAGATTGCAACATGTCCAATTACCGGTGAAGCTCACTTATACCACAGAGCGTATTGGCATGAAGGAAAAATGTATTACAGAGGTCAAGTTGTGATTGATAAATCAGAAGCTGTTGCATAAAAAATTCTTATAAAAATAAGACAAACTCTCACTATGTGAGAGTTTTTTGTTATGTCTATTTTTTATATAAAAATGCCTAATAAACAATAAAATTTGGAATTTTTTTTGTAATTTCCACCTCTTTTCCTTGATTTTTGAAGAAAAGATAAACAAACACTATTTATGAGTAAAATAACAGCCGCCATAACCGCAGTTGGTTCTTATGTTCCGGATTTTGTATTGTCAAATCAAGTGTTGGAAACCATGGTCGATACAAACGATGAGTGGATTACTTCCAGAACCGGAATTAAAGAAAGAAGAATATTAAAAGAAGAAGGAAAAGGAACTTCTTATATGGCCATTAAAGCCGCTCAAAATCTTTTAGAAAAAAGCGGTATTGACCCTAAAGAAATTGACATGGTCATAATGGCAACAGCAACTCCTGACTTACCTGTTGCGGCAACGGGCGTTTTTGTGGCAACAGAAATTGGAGCAACTAATGCATTTGCATATGATTTACAAGCTGCTTGTTCCAGTTTTTTATACGGCATGTCAACCGCTGCGGCCTATATTCAGTCAGGTCGATATAAAAAAGTACTACTTATTGGAGCAGACAAAATGTCGTCCATTATTGATTATACCGATAGAGCAACCTGCATTATCTTTGGAGATGGTGCAGGTGCTGTTCTTTTTGAGCCTAACGAAGAAGGTTTAGGACTGCAAGATGAATTCTTAAGAAGTGACGGTATTGGTCGTGAATTTTTAAAAATTGATGCAGGTGGCTCTATACTTCCTCCCTCTCAAGAAACAATAGATAAGAAGCAACACTCTGTTTTTCAGGACGGAAAAACGGTATTTAAATATGCCGTTTCAGGTATGGCTGATGTTAGTGAAAAAATAATGCAACGCAATAATTTGTCACATGA
>JAUXNR010000384.1 GCA_030682755.1 Flavobacterium sp. | reverse complement strand
TCCGGCATAGGTTCTGCACAAATCCCATAAATTACTTTCGGCACCGCCTAAAATCAAAGACAAACCATAATGATTTGGAGGTCTGTTGATGTTTCGCAAATTATATTTTTGAAGTTGTTCATAAAACCGATTTACACCATAATCTTGCAACATCAAAACTGCCGGAATATTCAACGAACGAGATAAAGCCCTTTGTGCCGGAACAGCTCCGTCATAACTAAAATTAAAATTCTGCGGATTATATCCCGAAATTTGTGTTGGGACATCCGGAATTAACATGTTTGGCAACAATTCGCCTTCATCTAACATGGCAGCATAAAGCAAAGGTTTTAAAATGCTTCCCGTGCTTCGGGCTGCGGTGATGATGTCAACATCTTTTTGATGGTCTTTATCCGTGGGACTGTTTCCAACATAACCCACAATGTTTCTAGTTTCAACATCCACAATCAAGATGGCCAAATTATAGACTTCATTTTGCTTGTATTGGTTGTAATAATTGCGTGCCATTTGATTCACCCGTTCCTGAATGGCGACATCTATTGTGGTTTGAATGCGTTTCCCCTCATTTCTTTTTGCGATGCGTTGTAATAAATGTGGTGCAGTTTGTGGCAAATCAAACGGTTTTTGAGGCAACAATTCCTGTAAAGCCAACTCATAAGTCATTTGGTCAATTACGTTATTTTCAAAAAGTTTAAGCAACAACCGATTCCTTTTTTGCAATAATTTATCTTGGTTTTTCCCGGGATAAATTAAACTGGGAGCATTAGGCAACACTGCCAACGTTGCCGTTTCTGCCCACGACAATTGATGCGATTGCACGCCAAAATACCGCCACGAAGCCATTTCTAATCCTACCACATTACTACCAAACGGAGCATGAGCGGCGTACAAATTTAGGATGTTGTTTTTTGAATAACGAAATTCCAAACGCGTTGCCAAAACCACTTCGATAATTTTTTCAAAATAGGTTCTGTTTTTTCCTTTGCGAGAAAGACGAATGACTTGTTGGGTTAACGTACTTCCACCACGAACAACACGATTGGCTTTGCTGTTTTGTCGAAAGGCATTCCACATTGAAATCGGATTAAAACCCGGATGGTAGTGAAAATGTTGGTCTTCAAAAGCGATGATGCATTGTTGAAACTTCTCCGGCACACTATCTGAAGCCGGAAACCGCCATTGCCCATCACGAGCGATTTTGGCTCCTAATAAATTGCCTTCTTTGCTTTCGATAACGGTGGAATACGGTTCGTTAAAAAGTGTTCGAGGCAAACAAAAATAATAGCTAATCAACAACAACACAATCAAAAGGGTTTTGATTTTGTGTTGGAGAATTTTGGTTTTGGCTTTATGGAGGAAGGGTTTGAGCACGGAATTAATTGTAATTGATGTTAGTTTTATTATGCTGTGTCATTTCGACCAGAGGGAGAAATCACATAACGGTTGGGAATGATCTATTTTAAATTTTTAATCATTACTTGATGAGATTCCTCCTTTCGTCGGAATGACACAACTGGGTGGATAAGTTTTGTCTCGACCTACTTTATGTGATTTGCTTCGCCTGTTCGCTTTGCTCGAGTCTCCTATCGTCGAAATGACACAATGCTCAATAAGTAGCTTAAAATACTACTCCTTAACCACTTCCACCCATTGCCCCAATGTTCGTGCCACATAGGTGTTGTCATACATCGCTTCGGCTTGCATTCCGGGTAAATAGTAGCGACCCAAATACGAGGCGTTTAACAGCACTCGGAACGTTCTGGATTCGTTGGCTTTGAGTCCGAAATAGAAATTGGTGCGGTCGTCGCGAATGTCGATGTGGTCGGCTACGTTGTTGCCAAAACTACCAAAATCGGTGAAACGCGTATTCACAATTTCAAATCCGGATGGAATAATTTGGGTTAATGCCACGTTCTCCACTCGCTCGTTGGTTTGGTTTCGGATGGTGATTTCGGCAACAAACTCGGTGCCTTGAGCGATTTTAGCCACATTCACCGGAGCTCCACTTCGGTTTTTGAAAACCAAATTGGTGAACAATTTGCTTTGCATCGCTTTTTCCTGTCCGATTGGCAAAATGCCGCTAGTGAGCACTCGCACATACAACGTATTGGATTTGGTGTTTTTTATCGTCACCGAATTGCTTCCGTTTTTGATATCCAAATTGCGATTTGCTAATGATTTTGCGGTCGTGATTGTTTGCGATTTTCCGTTTAACGAATAGGTTACTTCTACGCCTTTTCCGCCGTTTTGTTGAGCGAATTTTGACATCGCATATAAACTATAAGCGGTGGTTTGTGTACTCATCCATTGGTCGGAAGCCATATTTTTAGCCAAATCTGTCGCCATTTTGAAGGCTCTTTGTTTGTCGCCAATTAAAATTAGCGTTTCCAATGCCATGGCTTTATTGCGTTCGGGCGAACCGTAATAGTAATAATTGTTCTGATTGGTTTCATCAATTTTGCTTTGGTTAAACAAACTTTGAGCCGCTTGTTTTTGTCCCGCCAACGCATACGCGGCAGCCAAACGCAATTTACTTTCGTTGGAAATTCCGGTGGTTTCACGCAAGCGGTTCATCGAAGCCATATCAGGCGAACCGGCCAAAGCTAAGGTGTACAAACGATACGCTTGAGCAAAATCGTTGTGATAGCCTTTGTTCAATCGCCATTCTTTGGATGCTTTTTGTTGGTAAGCAATCCATTTTGATTTGAAATTGATGGGCAACACATAGCCTTTTTTCTCGGCTTCAATAAGGAAATGACCCACATAGGACGAACTCCAATCGTCGGCATAATTTTGTCCGCTCCAATACGAAAATCCGCCATTCGCAATTTGAAAACCGCCTAATTTTTGAATTCCGATTTTGATGTTTTTCTGGATTTCGTTTTTACGGTTTTGGTCTAAATCGAAAATATCTGCCAAATACAATTGCGGGAAAACACTCGAAGTAGTTTGCTCCAAACAACCGTGCGGATATTGAATTAAATACTGTAATCTTCGACTAAAATCGATGGTTGGGAAAGACGAAACTTCCAATTGAGCTTTGTTACTTCCGGCGACACCAAAGGTTGTAACTTCAATTGTTTTTGAACTATTGGGTTCTAAGACAACATCGGTAAATTCATTCGTTATTGGGTTTGGATTAGTGATATCGAGTTCTACTTCATAAGTGGCTTTTTCGCTTCCGGAAGTGGCGATGACTTGAAGTTTTGCCAATCCGGTTAATTCGCCTACTTCCAAATCGAAATACGCCATTTTTTCATCAGGTTGAGCAAAAGTCAAACTTTGAGATGTTGAACCCAAAACTTTCATTCCGTTGTTCGTTCTAACTTGAACAGTTACATTTTTTACTTGATTTTCCATTGCAAAAACTGTAATTGGCAACGTCACTTTTTCGGTTGGCGATACTTTTCTTGGCAACGAAGCCAATACCATCAAAGGTTTTCTAACCGGGGTTGTTTTTTCTGCACTTCCATAAGCACTGGTATTCAAATCTCCGGCAACCACCATGGTTCGCACTGAACCCACATAATTTGGCATGGTGATTTGATGTGATTTTGTTTGTCCTTTTTCTAACTTGAAAGGACCTAAATATATCACAACCGGCTTGAATCTGTTGGCTTTTTTAGCTTTTGCTCCACCTAAATCTTCATCCCCTCCAATGCTGAATATTTGATTGATTTTTCCTCCGTAAGCTCCAATCACATCGTCATAAATATCCCAAGTTTTAACCCCTAAAGCTTCTCGGGTATAAAAACTGTTCCACGCATTTGGTGTTTTAAATCGGGTTAAATCCAATAAACCATCATCTACAATTGCTAAGGTATAAGTCATGGCTTTTCCGGATTTTTCGCTTACACGGATGTTCACTTTTTCTTCCGGCTTCAACACTTCCGGCGTAGAAAGTTGTGGTTCAAGTATTGTATTTTTATCCAAAACTTCAATCGGAATAATTCCATACAACCGAATTGGCGAATCATTTAACGTTGTGGCATGCGGTTGTAATAACGTTATGTGAATGTAAACATTTGGAGCCATTTCTGATGTTATCGGAATATCAACTTTTGTTTCCCCTTTTTGTGTTGATGCCCATACTGTTTGCACCACGCGAGTTCCGTTTTCAATAGAAATCAACGCTCTACTTCCGGCACTTGAAGGGAAAGAAATGGTTGCTTTTTCTCCAACAGCATATTTCTTTTTGTTGGCAGAAAAAACGAGCATATTGGCATTTGAAGCATCTGAATTTCTGGTTTTTCCAGACCAATACGGCCAATCAATCATAACTGTCTGACCGGTTGCGTGACCGCCATTTGGATCTGAAATTCGAACCAAATAACGTCCCCATTCTGATTCTTCATTTTTGAATTGAAAATTGGCTTTTCCGTTGGAATC
>JAUXNR010000383.1 GCA_030682755.1 Flavobacterium sp. | reverse complement strand
GACCTTTTTATGGTGAATTGGTAGAATTTATGACTCGTGGTCCAATCGTTGCGGCTATTTTGGAAAAAGAAAACGCTGTGGAAGATTTTAGAACTTTAATTGGTGCTACTAATCCGGCGAATGCTGCTGAAGGAACTATTCGTAAAAAATATGCTACTTCTATGGGCGAAAATGCGGTTCACGGTTCTGATTCTGATGAAAATGCAGCGATTGAAAGTGCTTTTCATTTTGCAGGAAGAGAGATGTTTTAGTTGGCAGTTGTCGGTTGTCTGTTATCCGTTTTTGGTTAGCAGTTATCTGAAAAATAGTAAATCCCATTTCAACTTGAAGTGGGATTTTTTTATTTTGAAAACAAAAGTTATATAGATTTCGGACAACCGACAACCGACAACCGACAACTGAACACTACCTCAAAACCAACTCCTTCACCACATCTTTTCGTAATTCGTCATTAAGCATCGAGATGATTTTTTGCTTTCCGTGGCTGAGTTCTTCACGTAAAACGGATGAAGAAAGTGTGACGTAAAGTGTTGCTCCTTTGAGGATTACTTCTTTGGTATAGGTGTTTACGCCATTTCCCATCAAGTCTTTCCATGCTTTTTCTACGTCGATTTTGTCCATACCGGATTGAAGCTTATTGTTTTCAATAAACGCTTTGAGTACATCGGAAATCGGGCTTTCGTTATTTAATCGTTTGGCCATTATTGGATAGAAATGGGTTGGAATCGTTTATAATGATATTCTAAATTTTGCTTGTTTTTGAGTACTAAAATACTATCGTTTATCGATAAAATTTCTTCACTCCATTTAGCAAAATCTGTTTTATAATGAATTTTAAAAATACCGGAACTATCTTTAATTTGAATGGTTTCGAATTCATCATTTGTCAAAAACTTGCCATCAAATTGTGGTTTTACTTTCTTTCTGAAACCGATTGTATCATTCCATTCAATATAATCAACAGTTTCATTAACTGTATATTTTTTTTCGTGACCATCAGGTAATTGCACTTTTTGGATTTCCCAATAACCATTT
>JAUXNR010000380.1 GCA_030682755.1 Flavobacterium sp. | reverse complement strand
ACATGCACTGTTTTTTCATCTTTCTCAGGAAGAATGGATTTAATGCTAAAAAATAAAACATCATTTAATTCTTCCATTCGGGTTCGTTTGGATACATTCAAAATATCTCCCGCAATAATAGCATCCAATTCTAAAATCTCTACTATTCTTTTAATCAATGCAACATCATGCAAACCATGAATGTTCAACCATTTTACATCTTTAGTAGTAAACAATTTTGGCAATTCATTTTCAATATAGTCTAAGGAAACGTTTGTGTTTTCAACATAATCTGTTTCATTATAAACAAACAATTGCATTTCAACAGGTTGTTCTTTGTGATGCCCCGTATATTCAAAATAATTGGGTTGAACCTTTCTGCCTTTTTTATATTTAAGTCGTTTCACAGTACTTATTTTTTTATAAAAATAAGAGTTTTAATTATTTCATTCTATTTTTACATAAATTATTATACAAAACAATTATGTTGACCCTTATAAAAAATATAAAAGAGTTACTTCAAGTTAGAGAAACGGCCATTTTAAAAGTTTCAGGAGCTGAGATGAATGAACTTCCCCTATTGAAAAACGCTTATGTATTGATTGAAAATGATAGTATTACGGCATTTGGAACCATGGAAAATTGCCCAAAAATCAAAGCAGAAATTGAAATTGATGCCAGTGAATGCGTTGTATTACCCACTTGGTGTGACAGTCATACGCATTTGGTTTATGCCGGCAATCGCGTTCAGGAATTTGTGGATAGAATAAACGGATTGACCTATGAAGAAATTGCAAACAGAGGAGGTGGTATTTTAAATTCTGCAAAAAAGTTAAATGAAACCGATGAAAATGAAATTTATAAAGAATCTGAATGGCGTTTAAAAGAAGTCATGCGTTTGGGAACAGGTGCCATTGAAATAAAATCCGGATATGGGTTGACTGTTGCGGGTGAATTAAAAATGCTTCGTGTCATCAAACGATTAAAGGAAAATTATCCCATTGCAATTAAAGCTACTTTTTTGGGAGCTCATGCTTTTCCGTTAGCATTCAAAGAAAATCATCAAGGCTATATTGATTTGATTTGTAATGAAATGTTGCCGGCCATTGCCAAAGAAAATCTTGCTGATTACATTGATGCTTTTTTAGAAACCGGTTATTTCTCCGTTGCAGAAACCGAAAGAATTATGGAAGCCGGAAAAAAATATGGCTTGGTTCCAAAAATTCATGTGAATCAATTTACCGCAATTGACGGAATCAAAGCTTGCGTAAAACACAATGCATTAAGTGTAGATCATTTGGAAATTGTAACGGATGACGATATTGAAGCCTTAAAAAACTCAGACACCATGCCGGTTGCATTGCCTTCTTGTAGTTACTTTATAAGCATTCCGTATACTCCGGCAAGAAAAATGATTGAGGCCGGGTTACCTCTTGCATTAGCTACGGATTTTAATCCGGGAACAACACCATCCGGAAACATGAATTTTGTGGTGGCAACTGCTTGCATCAAAATGAAAATGACTCCCGAAGAAGCCATCAATGCCGCAACGATTAACGGTGCTTATGCGATGGGTATTTCTGAAACACACGGAACAATTACCGTGGGTAAGAAAGCCAATCTAATCATTACAAAACCGTTACATTCCTTTTATCAATTGCCGTATGAATTTGGCTCGAATTTGATTGATAAAGTGTTGATTGAAGGGAAAATAGTTTAATTTCTTTTTAAACCATTAAGCAATTAAGAAACATTAAGTTTATAAATTTTGTGATTAAAAAAAAAAAAAACAACTTTCGTC
>JAUXNR010000378.1 GCA_030682755.1 Flavobacterium sp. | reverse complement strand
AACGAAATATATACTATTGAAAGCAACAAACCGGTAGCTTCAGAAAAAACCATTCGAAAATACTATGCAAGCCAACTAAAAAAACAAGAACAGTTTTTTATCGATAACGCAGAGTTTTACAGATACTATCGAAAAGGAAATCAATATTTAGATGATAAATATTTTCTAAGAAATCAACAGGATAGCAAATGGGTGATGGATAGCTTATATTTTCAAATAGATAAATTGTTTGCAACATCACACGATTACAAAGCAGCACAGATTTTAGCCAACGAAAAACTACAAATCTACTTGATTGCTAAATTAAAAAAGCCAGCAGTATCAAAAAATAGCAATCCAGAAAAAGTATTGAAATGGACAGGCTCCAAAGTCGGAATTATTGAACTGATTTATGCCTTACATACCGAAGGAGTATTCAATCACGGTGCAGCAGATATTAGAGAAATTGTACAAGGATTTGGCAAAGCTTTTGATATAGATCTTGGTCAGTTCCACAGAACATTCTACGAAATCACGAACAGAAAATCAGAACGTACAAAATTCATAAGTTCATTAAAAGACAACCTCATCAAAAGAATGAACGACGTAGATGAACACCAAAGGCTACCCTAACGGATAGCCTTTTTAAAAAACAATGATGTTTGTCTACTTGTTTTCTATAATTCCCGCTTTCAAAGCACTAAGTATCGCATGAGACTTTCCATACTGAGCACCTTCAACAGCTCCGGTAAATTTCGCACTCAACCAATACCAATCAAGATCAGTATTTTTCTTAGGTCTTTTCTTTTTAGCATACACACTGTGTCGAATGATTGATGTCACCGTCAAAAGATACTCTTTTTCACTAACAGAAAGCTGACCAGAATCCTGTATTGTCGATTCGTAATGGATAATGTAGTTATGAATGTCAATATAATCCTCATCATTGTCCACTTTAGACAAGACAGTCTCTACAAAAAGGCGAAAGTTATTTTTATCTGTGGCATTTAGTGGTAAATCATCAACAATGGAATCAAACGCACCATGGCTATCAGAAACTAAATAAGCAATTCGGTTTTGTGGTACTAAATTATAATCGGCAGATAAAAAATCATCAAAAAATGGATGAAAACTGGCTTTCAAATTAACTTGACTAACAATACTGTCTATTGTTTTGGGTAAATTGGAATCAGCAAAATAAGAAGTAGAAATATCATAATGAACTTGACCTACAAAATCATACGTGTTAGTAGGATTCAGTGGAAGTAAGTCTTCTGATTTCTTGCTAAGGGTATTGGTTTCAGAACTAGTTAGTTCAGATTCTGTTGTTTCACAAGAAACAAAGAGCAAAGCAAAGAGTAAAATAAGGAAATAATTTTTCATGTTGGTTTAAGTGTTAAATGTTACTGATTTATTCTTAATCAGTTCATTTCGCCCGGGGTAATCTGAACAGTTTTTTGGTGGGTTCTACCAAAGTAAAACCGGTTGAATTCGAGAACAAAACTATCGGCTCAAATCCACCCCCACAACACAACTACTAACGAATTTCCGAAATCAAACTATTGCATTCTAGAATCCAATACAATAATAAATGCTAGACTTTACCAATAAAATAGGATAGGATTTAATATGCTGCTAAGTTTAAAAACATCAATTCACTTACAGATTAAAATGCTTATAATTTTGATTTACTTTCAATTAAAAAAAATTAATATTTTTACTGACCCCATTTCGATTCCTCAAACTTTTTTAAATAGTAAGTTGAACTAAACCTTAACCAACTAAAATGAATAACTTTATATTTAGCATAGCATTCACATTATTCTCTTTAACAATTGTTCAAGCACAACAGTCTAATCCAGTTGATAGTCTGTCCAATAAAAACTATCAATATTTTGAAGAGAAAGTAATAGAATTTAGAACGGATAGCATCAAAGCACAACAGTTTGCAAAATACTGGCTCAAAAAAGCAAATGAGGAAAAAAACCTAATGCAACAAGCCAAAGCATATAAAGCATTGATTCATTTTGTAGATAAAAAATATAGAATGATTTATGCAGATAGCTTACTTGAAAAAGCGAAAGCAACTAAAAACAACGATATCTTGGGGAGTGCCTACCTTACAATTGGTGCAGCACATTATGACAACAACGAATATACCAAGGCATTAGATTTATATATTCTCGCCAACAATTATATAGCAAAAACAAATGATCAATACTTAATCCATAAAGTAAAATACACCATTGCTCTAACAAAATATTTCTTAGGTTATTACGATGAAGCAATTGCATTGCTAAATCAATGTATGGACTATTTTAAAGAAGAAAATGATTTGGGCTATTTAAAATCAATGCACGCAATCGCATTATGCTACACACAAATTGAAAGATATGACCATTCCTCATATTTCAATAAACTGGGAATGGAACTATCTAGTGAATATGAAATGGATGATATGATTCCTTACTTCAAAAATGCGGAGGGAATTAACCTATGTAAACAAAAAAATTATGAAAATGCAATCAAATTATTGAAAGAATCAAAACCTCAATTTGAAAAAGTCGACGATTATTCTACGCTGATTACAACCCAATTTTATCTCGGAAAATGCTATTGGGAAATAAACGAAAAAAATACAGCGGTTACGTATTTTACAAAAGTACATGATGGGATTCAAACAAAAAAGTACAGCCGTCCGGATCTTCGAGAAGGATATGAAATGCTGATACAATACTTTGGAGAAACCAATGAATTAAAAAAAGAGCTATTCTTCATCAAAAAGCTAATGGATTTTGACAAAGAAACAAACCAAGAATTCAAATACCTAACCTACAAAGTCCATAAAGAATATGACACTAAAACATTACTAGAAAAAAAGAGAAAAATCGAAAACGAATTAGCTTCAAACAGAAAAATCTATTTTCTTGTAGTAACATCGCTCATAATAATTCTATTAACTGTGTTCGGTTGGCATCTGCATTCCAAAAAAAGGGAAAAAGAAAAATTCAATCAAATAATGGCTGATATAGCAGAAAAAAAGAAAGCAAAAATACTTTCATCAAACAACCAGAATACAAACCTTAGTCCGGAATTAACCAAGTCACTATTGAAAAACTTGGAGAAATTTGAAAAACAAAAAAAATACCTCGAAAAAGACATGAACTTGGCAAAGCTTGCGGCACTACTAGACACAAATACCAAATATGCCTCGTTAATAATTGCCGAACAAAGAGAGAAAAAGACAACAACCTACATCAACGACCTTAAAATCGATTACATAGTCGAGTTGTTAATTAGCAACAATAAATTCAGAAACTACACC
>JAUXNR010000361.1 GCA_030682755.1 Flavobacterium sp. | reverse complement strand
CAAGCAAAAAAGACTACCGTCATTTTAATATAAAAACTGTAGTTGGCCCTGATGATTTTGCTTCTATGGAAGAAGTGGTTTACAGACGCTACAAACGATTGATAGAAGAAAATCAGCCGTTGCCTCAGCTTATTATAATTGATGGTGGAAAAGGGCAGCTTTCGTCGGCTTTAAAAAGTTTGGATGAATTAAACTTGAGAGGTAAAATTGCAATAATAGGAATAGCAAAACGCTTGGAAGAATTGTTTTATCCTGGAGATTCTGTACCGTTGTATTTAGATAAAAAATCGGAGACGTTAAAAATTATTCAACAACTCCGAAATGAAGCCCACCGATTTGGAATTTCACACCATCGGGATAAAAGAAGTAAAACTGCACTGCAAACCACGCTTGAAACCATTCCGGGCATTGGTGAAAAAACCATGATAACGTTAGTAAAACATTTCAAAAGTGTTAAAAGATTAGCGTTAGCATCAGAAAATGAAATTTCAGAGGTGGTTGGTGCATCAAAAGCAAAAAAAATTTACGAATTTTACAACGCAACAAATAAATAAACCATTTTGAAACGAAACGATACAATTTTTTGGAATTCTATTTTCAGGTTACTATCGTTTCGTGTCTTTTCGATAAAACCAACTCGAATTACTTCTTTTTTCATTTATTGTTTGTTGCCAATTACCCTTTACCTTATACCAATTACCTCATTTTCTCAAGATACTTTACAAAAACCTAAAATCGGATTGGTATTGAGTGGAGGTGGTGCAAAAGGACTGGCTCACATTGGTGTTTTAAAAGTAATTGAAGAAGCCGGAATTAAAATTGATTACATTGGCGGTACCAGTATGGGAGCAATTGTTGGCGGATTATATGCTTCAGGATATACGGCCCGTCAATTGGACAGTATTTTTAAAAGTACGGATTATGATGCTGTCATTCAAGATTTTATTCCCAGAAATTCAAAGAATTTTTATGAAAAGGGGAATGATGAACGCTATGCGATTTCGTTGCCGTTTGACAACTTCAAATTGGGAGTTCCGGCGGCATTGTCAAAAGGATTATACAATTATAACTTGATTACCCGACTCACAAATCACGTTTATGAAGTTAGAGATTTCAAGAAACTTCCCATTCCGTTTTTGTGTATTGCAACAGATATTGAAACCGGAGAAGAAGTGCTTCTTGACAAAGGGTTTTTAGCTCAGGCAATTTTAGCAAGTGGAGCATTTCCAACGTTGTATTCACCAATTGAAATTGACGGAAAGTATTTAATTGACGGTGGAGTAGTGAATAATTATCCAATTGTAGAATTAAAAAAGATGGGAGCTGATATTATAATTGGAGTTGATGTTCAAGATGATTTAAAAGACCGAGATCATTTGCAAGATGCCTCTCGAATTTTGGTTCAAATTTCAAACCTTCAAATGATTCATAGAATGAACAAGAACAGGGATATGACAGATGTTTATATTAAACCCGATGTAAGTTCTTTTTCAGTAATATCCTTTGATCAAAATGAAACCATCATAAAACGAGGTGAAGAAGCCGGGTTTGCAGTTTATGAAAAGTTGAAATTGCTTGGAACAAATTCAGATAAACAAAAAACCGTAAAGACCGTTCAAGAAACAGATAGTCTTTATATAAAAACCATCAATACAGATAAATTAGAAAATTATACGCGTTCTTATTTGATTGGAAAGTTGCGTTTTAAGCCTGATACAAAAATTAGTTTTGCTGATTTGAGACAAGGGATAGAAAATTTAAATGCAACACAAAATTTTAATTCCATTTCATATACGATTGACAAAGAATGTGAAGATCACACCATCAATCTAAGTTTAAAAGAAAATAAACTAAAAACCTTTATGAAGTTTGGCATTCATTATGATCAACTTTATAAAAGTGGAGTTTTAATCAATTATACGCATAAAAAATGGTTGTTTAAAAATGATGTTTTATCTGCAGATATTGTTTTGGGAGACAACATCAGGTATTATTTAGATTATTACATTGACAATGGTTTTTATTGGAGTTTCGGATTTAAATCGAGTTTTAATCAGTTCAATAGAAACATAAAATCTGATTTTAGCGGTGGTTTTCTTTTTGATGAATTAGGGATTAATTCATTTAATGTTGATTTTTCTGATTTAACACACCGGCTTTATGTGCAAACGGTATTCATTCAAAAATTCATTGCTGGTGGAGGGGTTGAGCTTAAAACGCTTAAAATAGAATCAGAAACCCTTCAAAATAATTTAACCTTATTAGAAAAAAGCAATTATTTCAGTGTTTTTGCAAACATGAAATATGATTCGTTTGACAACAAATTTTTTCCAAAAAAGGGTTGGTATTTCAGTGGAGATGTGCAGTCGTTTTTATATTCTTCAGATTATACAAATGAGTTTAATAGGTTTTCAATTTTTAAAGCTGATGGAGCCATTGCCAAAACTTTTTATGAAGATTTTACACTTCGGGTTCAAACAGAAGGCGGTTTTGCTGTGGGCGAGTCAACAGTGCCGTTTTTTAATTTTGTTTTAGGCGGTTATGGCTTTCATCGAATTAATAATTTCAGACATTTTTACGGTTATGATTTTTTAAGTTTAGAAGGAAACAGTTTTGTAAAAGCTGCTTTTTCATTGAATTATAATTTTCACAAAAGAAATCATTTTAATTTCACGGCCAATTATGCCAATTTAGGCACAAATATCTTTGAAACAGATTCATGGTTAGAAAAACCGGCCTATTCAGGTTATGCTTTTGGCTATGGATTGGAAACCATTTTTGGGCCAATAGAGTTAAAACACAGTTGGTCTCCCGAGACAAAAGATCATCATACTTGGATAAGTGTTGGGTTTTGGTTTTAATTTTACATTGAAATCAATAATTTTTCCGATATTTGTGTAGTTTAAATAATTTATCTAATGGGAATTATTTTAGGTTTCTTGTTAGCTTTTGGAATAGGTATTATCGTTGGTAAAAACCTCAATAATAAATAATAGTTGCTAATATGACAGTTTTTTGGCAAGGTTTATTGGAACATCTTCATTTCCTCATCAAGAGAAATCCGGAATGAGTAAATAAACAGGATATCAGATAAATGCATCTCACAAAGAAGTATGCATTCTATAATCGTTTAATTAATTCATTTAAAATATGCCATTTTATCATAAATTAGGGAATA
>JAUXNR010000341.1 GCA_030682755.1 Flavobacterium sp. | reverse complement strand
ACTAAAAGGAAGATTACAAAGTGGGTGGATGAAAAATGCGGGTACTATGTAATCGAAAGTATAGTCTTGAATATAAATTAGATACCTTTTCTTTTTCAACAAAAATATGGTTGAAAGTAATTTCAGGTAGGATTTCTAGGTATACTAATTCTAAGGTAACCATGGTTTTTGATTCTTGTGAAGCCGGAATAGTATCTTCAGCGGCTTTGGCTAACTCTGCTTTTAAATGACATTTTCCATTACATTCCAATTCCGGTTTTTCTTTGTTTTCACAAAGCTCCTTGGTGATATACTCATAATTCACCACATAATTCAAAACCGGAAATATCGGTCGGAATAAAAAGAAGCAGGTTACTATGATGATAAAAGGTTTCAAAACAATACTTGGAATGATGCGACAAAGATAACAGTTAAAAAAACAAGATTTGTATGATTGCAATCATAAATTTTCGAATAATTACTCAGGAAATTTGTGTCATAATTTTAACTTAAATTAATATGAACAAAATGTATGCACTAGCACTTGGTTTGCTCATTTTCATTTCGTGTGGAAAAGATAAAACCAAAGCAGGAGAAGATTTCTCAAAGTCTTCTTCAACAGAAACTTCTGATCCATCTTCGTATGATCCAAACCGTGGCGAAGGTAAATATTCCACAGTAGACTTAGGTAGCGGATTGAATGTTGCCATGGCCGCAGAAGGCGAAAAAGTGGCCGGCGTAAAATGTATGTCTTGCCATAAATTAACAGACGAACGTTTGGTTGGACCCGGTTGGAAGGGTGTAACGGAGCGTAGAACGCCTCAATGGCTGATGAATTTTGCAATAAATCCGGACCCTATGATTGACAAAGATCCTGAATTACAGGCACAATTGGAATTGTGTTTGGTAAGAATGCCCAATCAAGCCTTAACAGATGATGATGCCAGACATGTGTTGGAATACATGCGTCAAAATGATGGTGTGAAGTAATTTTAAAACAGTAAAAACAATATTAATCGAAAGTATATGAAATCAAGATTATTAAAAATCACTTCTGTCCTAGTTTTAACGGCAGCGTTTTTGGGTTCTTGTAAACCTAAAAATACAAGTGATACGGTAAGTGGAGATGCCGCTCAAAAAGCATATGTTGCTCCCGGAAAATATGATGAATTTTACAATTTTGTTTCCGGTGGATTCAGCGGACAATTAAGTGTTTACGGACTTCCGAGCGGAAGATTGTTCAGAGTGATTCCGGTATTCTCTGTTGACCCTGAAAAAGGGTGGGGCTATAGCGAAGAAACAAAACCTATGTTAAATACCTCACATGGATTTGTACCTTGGGATGATTTACACCATACCGAAATGTCGCAAACCAATGGCGAGGTAGATGGTCGTTGGGTTTTTGGTAATGCCAACAACACGCCACGTATCGCTAGAATTGATTTAAAAACATTTAAAACCGCAGAGATTATTGAGTTACCAAATAGTGGTGGCAATCACTCTTCACCATTTATTACTGAAAACACAGAATATGTAGTTGCCGGAACTCGTTTTAGCGTTCCCGGTGATTATGAAAATGGTGATGTGCCAATCAATACCTATAAAGAAAACTACAAAGGTCACATTAGTTTTGTGAGCGTAGGTAAAAATGGCGAAATGGATATTGCTTTTCAAATTATGACACCCGGTGTGAATTTTGACTTATCGCATGCCGGTAAAGGCAAATCACACGGATGGTTTTTCTTTTCATGTTATAACACAGAGCAAGCAAACACACTTTTAGAAGTAAACGCTTCGCAAAAAGACAAAGATTTTATCATGGCGGTAAATTGGAAAAAAGCCGAAGAATATGTAAGAGCCGGAAAAGGTAAAAAACAAAAAGTGCGTTATGCTCATAACACTTGGGATGAACATACACATACAGGCAAATCGGTAATTAAAACGGAAGTTTTAGTGTTGGATGCTTCCGAGCTAAAAGACATTTGCTACATGATTCCTTGTCCAAAATCACCTCATGGTTGTGATGTGGATCCAACAGGTGAATACATTGTTGGTTCCGGTAAATTAGCCGCTTTAATTCCGGTATTCAGTTTTGATAAATTACAGAAAGCCATCAAAGACAAATCGTATGAAGGTGATTATGGCGGAATACCTGTTTTAAAATACGAATCCGTTTTGCACGGAGAAGTTCAAAAACCGGGTCTTGGACCATTACATACCGAATTTGACGGAAAAGGTAATGCC
>JAUXNR010000315.1 GCA_030682755.1 Flavobacterium sp. | reverse complement strand
CATAATTCAAATTTATTCCGTTTAAAACAATCACATCGGTATAGCTTGAATTTAAATTCAAATTGGTGAAATCATTCATGGTTAATCCGGAATATTTTGCATTAATGGTTGCATTTTTCACCATTTCAATGGTTGATTTTGAACAGTAATCAATTTTAATATCATTTGAAGAGTTGTTTAATTTGCCTAATGATATTTTACCATATTTACAAACAATATTGGTGCTTCCGTTTAAATCATGAGTTACAATATTTCCGTAATGGTTAACAATTTTTACATTTCCGTTTTTTGGAATTTTAACGGTGTAGTTTACTTCCATGTTACTTCTTTTGCTGTAATTTGAAGTTTTTCCGAATATTGTTTTAGCGGTATACAAACTTTTGCTTCCTGCAAAATCAATTGAAATGGATTCTAATTTACTGTCCACCCATTTTTCATCATCTGCACTTACGGTAATGATGACTTCAATATCAATTTTGTCTTCGTTCCAAGTTGTAATTAAAACGTTTCCGTATTTATTGTTAATGTCAACAGTTGCATCAGCATTAACAGCAACTGATTTTTTAACTGTTTTTTGTTTGGTGTGTTTGCCGTTAAAATCTTTTGCATAGGTAGCAGAAGTCAGCAATACAAATAAGCATATGTTAAATAGATTTTTCATTTTGAATAGTGTTTTGATGCGTAATTATTTCAATTTTTTTGATGATGTCTTCAATGAATGAAATTCGGGTTTGAAAATTTACAATCATTGCGTTTAGCACTTGTTTCGTATCTCCGTTTTTTTGTAATTCGAGGATTATTTTTTGATAATCTTGTTCAAAAATTTTCATCTGAATCAAGGCATCTTCAATGATTTCTTTTGTTTCAGGGGTTTGTTTTGATTTTAAATCTGTTAATTCTTTCTCTACTACAGACGCAAAGTAATCGTGGGTTTCTTTGGTTTGTGTGGAAGCGTTTTGCCACTGATTTGTGGGTTCTTCGTTTTTAAGTTGATAAAAACTTATCACCCCAACAAGCAATAGGAGTGAAGCAGCCAATGATAATGGCAACCAGCTTTTCTTTTTGTTTTGAACAGGTTCAGCGTTTAATTTTTTCAAAAATCTTTCAGAATGACCTAGTCGTGGAACTTCGGTATCCCATTGATTTTCAAATTGACTGAACAATTTTTCTACTTGATCTTTTTTCTCTTTCATAATCCTTTTATTTTATTGCTAATTGCATTCGTAAGCTTTCTTTTGCTCTGCTCAATGTTGTTCGGCAGTTGGCATAACTGATGTTGATGATTTCGCAAACTTCTTCTAAATCATACCCTTCAATTAAAACCAAAGTCAAAATCATTCGATAGCTTTCTTTTAGTTTTTGCATGGCGTTCATTACTTCTTGAACTTTCAGATTGGTGTAATCAACGGCGTCATTTTCCACTTCGTCTTCAATTTTATAGGCTTTTGCTTCAAAATCATCATGATTAAAAAAGCTGTTTTTTTTATAAAAATCAATACTGTAATTAATGACAATTCGTTTTAACCAAGCTCCAAAAGCAACTTCATTTCTGAAACTATCCAGTTTTTGAAAGGCTTTTAAAAAAGCTTCTTGCATCACATCTTCAGCAAAATGTTCATCTTTCACAACGCGAAGAGCCACGTTATACATCGCTTTGCAATAGCGATTATACACCTCTAGTTGTGCTTTTTGATTATTTTGCTTACAAAGCAAGATTAAATGCTCAATATTTTCGTTTGCTAAACTCAATTGGTTAACCGGATTTGATTTAAAGACATGTCAATTTATTAAATGTTACAGTTTTGTAAAAATAAAATTTAAAATTGTTCTCTAGCTGTATTCAAATTTTTATATTTGGAGAATTAAATTAACACCCAATGAAAAAGCAAACCTTATTTTCTTTCTTTATAGTTTTATGTTCTGTTCTTTTTGTCTCTTGTTCTGGAGATGTTGAACCTATAGATCCGGCAATACAAATTCCAAATCCCACTAATCCTACCGATCCCAATAATCCCGGAACCGGTACAGCATCTTTTAAAGCTGATTTTAATAATCAAACATTTGTTGCTACTAATTATTTGGCTTATGTTTCTGGAGGCTCGATTATTGTTACAGGATTTAAATCTTCAGGTGAAAATTTTTCGTTTGTTGCTGGCGGAACAACACCCGGTACTTATCCGGCAAATTCTATGAATAATTTGATAGTTTATCAACCAGCCGGAACAGAATATGGTTATTCAGGACATCATCCTACAAACGATAATGCAAATACAGGTTCAATTGTTGTAACCAATGTTAATACACAAAATCAAACAGTCTCAGGAACATTTGCTTTTACCGGATATTGGACAGATTTTGATGATACAACAAAGCAGCCTATTACTTTTACAAATGGTGTTTTCACAAATATCCCGTACGTAACCGAAAACCCAACAAACGATACTTTTTTTGCTAGAATTAATGGAGTAGAATTTGTTGATACTGATATTTTTACACTTGAAATAGAAATCAACAATATAGCCTTTATTTCTGTTTATGCAGATGACATTAATGATAATGGTATAACAGTAAGTATGCGTTCCAATTTGAATGCCGGAACATACAACATAACAGGTAATACTAATGATGTGGTGCAACTTAATTATGTCAATTCATCAGTTCCATTTAATCAATTTGCAACTTCGGGTTCTGTTACTATCACTGAAAAAACGGCAACGAGAATAAAAGGTACTTTCAATGCA
>JAUXNR010000406.1 GCA_030682755.1 Flavobacterium sp. | reverse complement strand
ACTTTAATCCCACAAGGATCATCTAAGGCAGCATAACCGGAATTGATTACTTTAAATCCCTTTACAACTACGCTATCGGCTTGAATCGAGAGGACTTCTGTTTTTTTCTGACCATCTAAAACCGGGAAATCTTTTCCGAGGAAAACAATTTTTTTATCGATTCGAAGGTTACCTTCTTTATACCATCCTTTATGCACTATTACTGTATCGCCCGCCTTGGAAGCTTGTAGGGCCAGCTTGATGGTTTTAAAGGGTTTGTTTGTTCCCACTTCCAACACTTGAGCCTGAAAAGTGGCAACAGCAAACAAAAAAAGAAGGTACAATCGGTTCATGATCTTATTTTACTTAATTACAATTTCATTCCAACTAATGGCTTGGGCTTTTAGTTTATCACCAAAATTCTGTGCATCCGAAAAAGTAGCAAAAGCCGCTATGTTTCCGTGCATCGGACTATTGATGTCTCCCCCTTTGACATAAAACGCTTTGGTAGCGTCAATCAATTGGTTGTTTTGCGTATAGTCGTGTACGTAATAACTTTTGATTTTTGTAGCTTCATTTTCTTCACAGTAATGCACCAAACAGGAAATATCATCAAACATATAATGGCGTCCTTTTTGGGTTTGAATTTGGGCTCCGAATTTGCCATCGGATACCGGCATTTTACAAAATTCACAAGCATCCACATTCAATTTAATGGGTTTGGGTTCATTGCCTCCACAAGCCATTAGAAAAAAAAGGGGTAACACTACCATTGTAGCCTTAGGTTTCATAAAACGTTGGTACCATTTGTATTCCGTCGTTAGTACAATAAAAATTAACAGACCGCTTCCAATCAACATCCAGCCACCAATATCCGGAACGGAATAAGCACCAAAATTCAACAATTGTTTGTAGCCTATTAATGGCGGTTGATACGACATTCCCGGTACTTTAATCGCCGCATTGGGATCTAAATTGTGTCCGTATTCATAGTTCCAACGATAAAAATCAACACCGGCTAAAATGGTAAAAAGCAGAAAGGCGATAAATAAAGCAACCACCACTTTTCTTTTAGCAATTAGAGCTGCTAGTAAAGCGAATAGACCAAAAGCTCCAATAATATAGGGCAGAATTTTAAATTCGATAAAGTTTTCAGTATGCAAGGTTGCCATGCCAATGTAATGGTTTAGTCCGTTGATAATTTCAACATCGCCACCAATTTTATGAGCATGAAGTTTTAACACCAATCCTTCCGGATATTGGGGTGCATCCAAATCTATTTGCCACATGGGAAAATAAAGTGAACCCAAAAACAACCCTGTTACTATCAAAAGTAACACTCTTGAGAGTAAAGCTATTTTTACTGTTTTCATTTGTTTTTGATAAAAGGGAGCATCCTGAAACAGATGCTCCCAGAAATTAAATTATTTACTCGCCGGTAAATTGGTACCTAAGCTATAATGAAGAGGCACATTGGACCCTTTTGGAGATACCCGAATATAACCCTGCATTTCTTGGTGTAAAGCACTACAGAAATCGGTGCAGTAGAAAGGGAATGTTCCCACTCTATCCGGAACCCATTTCAAGGTTGTGGTTTCACCCGGCATGATTAGCAATTCGCCATTATCAGCACCTTTTATAGCAAATCCGTGTGGTACATCCCAATCTTGCTCTAAATTGGTTACGTGGAAATACACCTCATCGCCTAAAAACACGCCTTCGATATTATCCGGTGCAAAGTGCGAACGCATGGATGTCATGTAAACATGTACTTTATTTCCTTCACGAACCACTTTGGCTTCTTTTTCACCTTTGGCAGCATACGGATGTTTGTTATCTTCTAATCTGTAGAATTTCAATTGTCCATTGTTCCGTATCAAATCGGCCGGTGCGGCTTGAGCATAATGGGGTTCTCCAATGGTTGGGAAATCCAATATCAATTGCATTTTATCGCCACTGATGTCATAAATCTGAGCACTTTGACACAATTCAGGACCGGTTGGCAAATAACGGTCTTTAGTAATTTTGTTATACGCTACTAAGTATTTACCAAATGGTTTTTTGCTGTCACCACCGGGAATACACAAGTGTCCAACAGAATAATAGGTTGGAACTCTATCTAACACTTTTAACGATTTAATATCCCATTTCACTACTTCTGAAGAAACGAACATAGTGGTATAGGCATTACCTTTTCC
>JAUXNR010000309.1 GCA_030682755.1 Flavobacterium sp. | reverse complement strand
GATTCCTCCTTCGTCGGAATGACAAAAAACTCAATAAACTCTTTTTAATTAACTTTTCACTAAACCTTTGATAATCTTATAATTATCATAAAGTAAACGTTAAATCTCTCCATTGTTAACAGTATTTCATAATTGCTTGATAATGAGGTAACATTAAATTAACACAGGTTGTTGATAAATTCAGATAGAATTTTAGAAGTATTTTGATGAAGTATGGAAAAATTTTCTAATCAAAAATTGAAATGAAAAAATCAACTTTAGTTTTGATTTTTTACATTAAAATTATCAACTTTTTCAACTCGGTTTTCAACAGTTTTTCACAAAAAACTTATTACTATTTTTCATCAAAAATTAGATATTAACAACTGTTAATAAAAACTAAAAATTTCTTCATTTTGAGGATTTTATCTTTTTGTAACCCTGTTAACAAGTCTGTATAACTTACAACAACTTTTAAAGTCAAGTTTTAGTTATAAAGTTATTGTACAAATGAACACACTATAATAACCATCATAAATTTTAATTAAATTTAATTTTTCTTTTTGTTGTATTTAATAAATGTTGAAAACTATTTTAAGATGGAAGTTAGAAGATGGTATTTAAAAAGTTTCAAGTTTAAGGTTTCAAGTTGTGTATTCTTTTTAATTTTAAATACCTTTTTACATCTAGTTAGGAAATCATTTTAAATCTGCGTTTAGCGAAGCTAATCCGTTTCATCCGCGTTCCATCCATTATAAAGATTTCTCAAATTTTATAAATCTGTGTTCTTTGATTATAAAAAAGTCAATTCTGTGTTTTCCGTGCTTTCCGTGAGAAGAAATTATTCCACAACCCGTAAATGACTATCCAAATTATCCAAAATTCCTTTCACAACCTCCACATCATTTTGATGTACTTTTAATTTAATTCCGCCATAAGCAATACTCGCAAACGGATCAATCGAAACTATGGTTTCATTTTCAAAAAAGTAGTGAATGCCTTCGTTTTCTAAAACGGATTTTAAAACCGCAATTTCTGTGGGTAAATTAAATACGGCAACGGTAACAAAGTCTTTCATTTTTCAAATTTTCCTAAAGATACAAAAGTTATATTTTCAATAAATCTACTTTCTAAATTCTATTTTCTCCCATCTTATTCGTAATTTTCAACTTTATTAGAAAAGAATTATGAGTAAAAAACCCAGAAAATTAGGTAAAAAAACTAAAGATTTTACCGCACAGATATTTAAAATTCTGTCAAAAGAAACCAATAAATCATTCAATTACAAACAAATAGCTGCTATTTTAGAACTTGATGACACTAAAAGCAGAAACGAAATTATAAGAGATTTAAAAATTTTAAAGTCTCAAGATAAAATTCACGAAGTAGAAGTTGGCAAATACCAAATGGTTTCCAAAGCCGAATATTACGAAGGTACCGTAGATATGACTTCCCGAAAAACAGGTTATTTTGTTTGTGATGAATTGGAAGAAGATGTGTTTATTCCGTTTATCAATTTAAATCATGCATTAGATAATGATAAAGTTAAAGCCTACATCTATAACCGAAGAAGCTCTCGCCGACCTGAAGCGGAAGTGTTAGAAATTTTAGAAAGAGCCAAAACAGAATTTGTAGGCGTAATTGATATTCAAAAGAATTTCGCTTTTGTCACCACTGCCAATGCTAAAATGTACACGGATATTTTCATCCCGAAAAATAAAATTAGCGATGCCGAACACGGAGATGTAGTATTGGTAAAAATGGAAGATTGGCCTGCAAAAGCGGATAGTCCATTTGGTTCAGTTATTAAAGTATTAGGAAAACCAGGTGAACATAACACTGAAATTCACGGTATTCTAGCTGAATATGGCTTGCCATACGATTTCCCTATTGAAGTGGAAGCGTATGCCAACAAAATTGATACTTCCGTTACCGAAGAAGAAATTGCCAAACGTCGCGATATGCGAAAAGCATTAACGTATACAATTGACCCAAAAGATGCTAAAGATTTTGATGATGCGTTATCGTTTGAAAAATTAGACAATGGAAATTATGAAATTGGTATTCACATTGCGGATGTTTCCCATTATTTGCAAGAAGGAACAATCTTGGATGATGAAGCCTATAAACGAGCTACATCGGTTTATTTAGTCGATCGTGTTGTTCCGATGCTTCCTGAGGTGTTAAGCAACGACGCGTGTTCGCTGAATCCACACGAGGATAAATTCACCTTCTCTGCCGTTTTTGAAGTTTCTCCAAAAGCAGAAGTAATCAATCAATGGTTTGGAAGAACTGTGATTTATTCCGATCAGCGTTTTTCGTATGAAGAAGCTCAGCACATCATCGAAACTAAAAATGATATTATTCCGGCCGAAATTTCGTTAACCGGAAATGATTATAAAACGCCTCAAAATATTGTAGAAGCCACATTGAAATTGGATGAATTAGCTAAAATTCTTCGTCAAAAAAGAATGGCAAACGGAGCGATTTCATTTGATAAAGTAGAAGTAAAATTCAATTTGAATGAACAGGCAGAACCGGTTGGTGTTTTCTTTAAAATATCCAAAGATGCCAATCATTTAATTGAAGAATTTATGTTGTTGGCCAATAGAAAAGTGGCGGAATTTATCGGGAAACAAAAGAAAACTTTTGTTTACAGAATTCACGATGAACCGAATGAAGATAAATTAATCAATTTACAAACGGTGATTTCTAAATTTGGTTATAAAATCAATTTCAAATCGAAACAAGATATTTCCAAATCATTGAATACATTGCTGAATGATGTAGTTGGAAAAAAAGAACAAAATTTAGTGGATACGTTGACCATACGTAGTATGAGTAAAGCCGTTTATTCTACTGAAAACATTGGGCATTACGGATTAGCGTTTGATTATTATTCGCATTTTACGTCACCTATTCGTCGTTATCCTGATGTGATGGTGCATCGTTTGTTGCAATATTATTTAGATGGAGGAAAATCGGTATCAGCAGAATTGTATGAAGATAAATGCAATCATTCTTCTGATATGGAAAATTTGGCTGCTAAAGCTGAACGAGACAGCATCAAATACATGCAAGTTAAATACATGCAAGATCATAAAGATCAGGAATTTTTGGGTGTAATTTCCGGTGTAACCGAATGGGGAATTTATGTTGAAATCATCGAAAACAAATGTGAAGGAATGGTGAGAATCCGTGAAATTAAAGATGATTATTATGTATTTGATGAAAAACAATATGCGTTAGTAGGGGAAGTTTCTAAAAATATCAT
>JAUXNR010000304.1 GCA_030682755.1 Flavobacterium sp. | reverse complement strand
CAATTCAGGAATCATGGGTAAATAAATACAAACACGATCGCCTTTTTCAATGCCTTGTTCACGAAGCACGTTAGCCATTTTGGCCACTCTGGCATACAACTCGTTATACGTAATGTGTTGTGCCTCTTCTTTCGGATCGTTGGGCTCAAATATAATGGCTGTCTTTTCACCTCTTCGGGATAAATGACGATCAATACAGTTTTTGGTAATGTTTACTTTTGCATCAACAAACCATTTGAATTTTGCTTCTTGCATGTCAAATTCAAATACTTTGTCCCATTTTTGATACCAAGTAAAATTTTCATCGGCAATGCGATCCCAAAACTTGCGGGGTTCGCGAACCGATTTTTTATACATCTTAAAATAATTTTCTAGGTCGTGTATTTTGTAATAACTCATGGCTTCTTTTTTTGTATAAATTTTATGTAAAAATAACTATTCTGGGGTTTCTTTCCAATCTATCTTTGCTAAAAAGATATAGGTAAAATTATGGTTCTCATTTTATTTTTGCTTTGAAACTGCATATTTCGCAATTACTTCTTCAATTTCCGGAATGATGTTTTCATCATCAATTGTGGAAGGAATTTGATACGATTCTCCATCTACAATACTTCGCAATAACTTGCGTAAAATTTTACCGGAACGGGTTTTGGGCAAACGTTGCACAACCATTACGTTTCGCAAACAGGCTACGGCTCCAATTTTATCCCGTATCAAATGCACGATTTCATATTCCAATTGGAAATGTTCTATATTCTCACCTGTTTTGGTGACAACCATGGCCAAAGGAATCTGTCCGCGTAATTCGTCATTTATACCCACAACGGCACATTCTGCAACAGAAGAATGTGAGGCAACAATTTCTTCCATTTCGGCTGTTGATAAGCGGTGACCTGCTACGTTTATTACATCATCCACACGTCCGGTGATGAAAATATAATCGTCTGCATCTTTAAAACCGCCATCGCCTGAAAAATAATATCCGGGAAATTTTGATAAATAACCGGCTTTAAAGCGTTCATTGTCATTCCACAAATCCAACATGGTTCCGGGAGGTAAAGGCAATTTGATGACCACAAAACCTTCTTCGTTAACTCCAGCTTCTTCTCCATTATCATGAAGAATTCGAATATCATAACCGGAAACTGCTTTTCCGGCTGATCCGGGTTTAATGGTTAAAAACTCAACACCCATCATGTTTGAAATCATGGGCCATCCTGATTCTGTTTGCCACCAATGGTCAATTGCAGGAACGGGAATGTGTTGGTTATACCATTCTAAAGTAGCTACATCACAGCGTTCTCCGGCTAAAAATTGCGTTCGCAAACACGACAAATCATATTGTTTGATAAACTCACCATTAGGGTCTTCTTTTTTTATGGCTCGGATAGCAGTTGGTGCAGTAAACATTACGGCTACTTTATGTTCCGAAATGACACGCCAAAACGTGGATGCATCAGGTGTTTTGATTGGTTTGCCTTCAAAAAGTACGGTTGTATTTCGGTTGAGCAAAGGGCCGTAAACAATATAACTGTGGCCAACCACCCAACCTACATCGGATGCGGCCCAAAATACTTCGTCCGGCTTTACTCCGTAAACATACTGCATGGAAAATTTAAGTGATACTGCATAACCCCCTGTATCTCTGACTATTCCTTTTGGTTTTCCTGTTGTTCCGGATGTGTACAAAACATACAGAGGATGTGTAGCATTCACAGGCACGCAAGCAACTTCTTCCGAGCCATACACCAAAGCATCATAATCCACATCGTATTTTTTAAAGGGAACTCTGGCTCCTAATTTTCTATTCAAAACCACTACTTTTTTAGGTTTGTGTTCCGCTAAAGCGATGGCTTCATCTACTAAAGGTTTGTAGGCAATCAGTCGGTCTACTTCAATACCTGAAGACGCCGTGAGAATAACACGAGGTTTGCAATCGTTGATTCGAATGGCCAATTCATGCGGAGCAAAACCACCAAAAACCACGGAATGGGTCACCCCAATTCGGGCACAAGCCAACATAGCAAAGGCAGCTTGAGGAATCATTGGCATATAAATCACAGCGGATTCTCCTTTTTTCAAACCTAAAGAAAGTAAGCCTCCTGCTAATTTGGCTACTTCCGTTTTAACTTGATGGTAGGTGTATTTTTGAATGGTTTGTGTAACCGGAGAATCATAAATCAAAGCAACAGAATCACCAAAACCATCTTGAATGTGTTTGTCTAAAGCCAAATAACACATGTTGAGTTCACCATCAGCAAACCAAAGTGGGTAGTCATTTTGATCTTTTGATAAAATCGTTTGAGGTTGAGCATACCACTCAATTTGTTCTGCTTGTTCTTTCCAAAACAGTTCCGGATTGTCAAGGCTTTTTTGATAGAAATTTTTGTAATTCATTTTTTTTGAGGTGCTGAGGTTCTGAGGTGCTGAGGTACTAAGGTTCTGAGGTACTAAGGTACTAAGGTTCTAAGTTGCTGAGTTTTTTATGTTCTTTATTCGCTAATAACTAATTACTATTTACTAATTACTAGTACCCAATAACTCATTCACTAATTCTACTAATTTTTTAATGGAAAAAGGCTTGGTCATATAAGCATTGGCTCCTAATTTCATTCCTTTTTCAATGTCGCTTTCTTTATTTTTTGCGGAAAGGAAAATCACTTTACAAGCTTTGTGTTTATCGTCTTTTTTAATGGCTTCAATGGTGGCATAGCCGTCAACATTTGGCATCATGATGTCAAGAATAATCAAATCGGGTTGCTCTGTTTTAAGAATGTCCAGAGCCTCTTGACCGTCTCGGGCTATGAAAACTTCAAAATTGTTTTTCTTGAACGTATATTCCAAGGACATAATGATATTTGGTTCATCATCAACTAATACTATCTTTTTCATAAGCTATATTTTAATCCATTAATTGTTTGGGAATGGTAAACGAAAATGTAATCCCTTTGTCTACATTTGTTGCCCAAATTCTTCCTTTATGGGCTTCAATAATTTGTTTGCAAATGGCTAATCCTAATCCGCTTCCTATTGGTTTTTTAATAGTCTGATCACTCGATTGGTAAAATTTTTCGAATACAGCTTCCAGTTCGTTAGGGTTCACTCCTTTTCCGTTATTAAAAACATGCACGCTGTATTCGGTTTCGTTTTGCTCAATTGAAATAATGATAACTCCTTCTGTGTCATTACAAAATTTAATGGCATTGGAAACCAAATTGGTAATGACTTGAATCATGCGTTCTTCATCATAATACAACTTTATGGCTTTTTGATTTTCATTAAATTCAAGATAGATTTTTTTATTGGCAATTAACTGCTGTAACGGTCTGATGGCGTTGGCAATGGTTGCAATAATATCATGCTCCGTTAAACTGATTTTTTGTTTTCCGGTTTCAAATTTTTCTAAATCCAAAATCTTATCAATCAATCGATTCAATCGGTCTGATTCTGAAATGATATTTTGAAGAAACTGTTTTCGCATGGCTTCCGGAATATCTTCATCATCATGTAAAATTTCACTAGCGGCTCTGATGGCAGTTATTGGAGTTCGTAATTCATGTGTTACAGTGTCTAAAAATTCATCTTTTTGTTTGTCTTTTACCAACAACGCAAAATTGGCTTCTTTCAATTGACCGGACAATTGCTTGAGTTCGTTTGACGTTTCCACTAATTTTTTATTGATGGTAATGTTTTCTTTAGATTCCTCCAATATTTTCAATACTTCCGGCAAGCTGATTTTATCTTCTTTGGTAACTCCGTCAATTAGAATTTTTGCCGATGCAGTACCAATATGTCCCGTTAATAAATTCTCTGCAAATTTGATTAATCGAGCATCAGCCATCAAATTATCAGGAGCAATATTGTATTTCATTTTGAAAAGATGTAAGGCTCGATTTGTACGTTCGTCACCCAAAAAACGTTTCAATACTTTTTCTATATCCGAAACATAAGCCGTACCTTTCCATACAAATGCATTTTCATGATTGGTGATGTATTTGTCAATATCTACAAACATTTCAGCATAATTGCGTTCGCGATAATTGCCTTTAAAACTGACCGACACCATCAAAAACACCAATAAATTAAACAACAAACTCCAAAATAAAGCATGCGGAACCGGAGCCAAATAATCCAAGCCAAACAACTGAAAAGGTTGCAAAAATGAATTACCAAAAAAACCTTCTTTAAAAAATAAGCTTTCAGGATTGATGGAACTCAAGAAAAATGGCAATAGTAGTGTATAAAAACAAATGGCTAAACCAACACTTATTCCGGCAATGGCTCCATAAAGTGAGCCTCTTTTCCAAAAAAGTGCACCAAAAAATGCGGGAGCCAATTGACTCACAATCACAAATGAAATTAGCCCAACTGATACTAAGGAATAATCCATGAAAAAGTATCGGTAATAAATAAAGGCCAAGATGATTAAAATAAAAATTCCGATCCTACGGATGCGAACAATACGTTCGTTGTTACGCACTTGATTGTCTTTTTGTAAGGATCCCAAAAAGCCATAAGGAATTAATAAATTGTTACTCAACATGGTTGATAAAGTAATGGAAGACACTACAATCATGGAGATGGCAGCTGAAAATCCACCTAAAAACACCAAAACAGTCATGGTTTCATTCCCTCTGGATTGAGGTATGAGTAAGGAAAACATGTCGGAATTCATGCCTTGTCCGTCAAAAATAACATTGCCACCCCAAGCGATAGGATACACAAAGAAATTGAAGAGTAACAAATACAATGGAAACAACCAAATGGCAGTTCGTACATGGCTTTCACGATTGTTTTCAACGATGGCCATGTGAAATTGTCTGGGCAATAAGAAAATGGCAAAAAACGACAAGACGATTAACATCATCCAGTTCATGGCTCCGTCTAATCCGCCGAGAGAATTTCGTTCGTCAAAATGTTCTAAAACAGAAGCTTGGTTATAAATATCTTGAAATCCATCAAAAACAAAAAACGAAACATAAACGCCTAACAAAATGAAAAAGAATAACTTTAATAACGATTCAACGGCCACAGCAGTAACCATTCCTTTTCGTTTTTCAGAAGCATCTACATATCTTGTGCCGTAATACGAAGCAAAAATTGCAAGCAGTAAAGCAACATACGTGGATGTATCATACAAAATATTAGAACTTGTTGCTGATTTAGTCACAATATGAAACGTCTCTGAAATGGCTTTTAATTGTAATCCGATGTAAGGTAAAATAGCCAAAAGAGCAATCACCGTGACAAAAGCACCCAAAAAACGACTGTTTCCGTAGCGTAAAGAAATAAAGTCAGCAATGCTCGATATTTTGTTTACTCTGGATATGCGAACGATTTTCTTTAGAATAACAATCCAAGCCGGAAAAGCAATAACCGGTCCGAGGTATATCGGAAGGTAATTCAATCCGGAATCTGCTGCAACACCAATACTTCCGTAGTAGGTCCAAGCCGTGCAATATACCGCAAGAGACAACGAATATACATACGGATTGTTTGTCCATCTTGAATTCCCTTTGCGTTCTGCCCATTGGGCAATCAGAAAAAGAAAAGCCAGATAAATCAAAACAATAATTAACAATCCGAAACTATTCATTGTTTTTATTAATTATGATAAACGAAACAATAATTGAACCCAACCAAATGGAAAAAAGATAGACATAAAACATTGGAAATCCCAAAAATGAAGCTGTAGATTGTACCAACAACACCAACGGAATATTGAATAAAGTCCAAAGTGCAAGGCTCAAAACCAATAATTTCTGAATGTGTCGTTTTTTCATGTATTTATTCTTTAATTCTAAATCTCTAAAATTACAAACTCTGCTCCCGAAAAACAAGAGCAGAGAAAGTAATTACTAACCAAAGTAATCAACTAAACTATTTAATGTCCTGTAGCTTCACCCGCTCCTGACGGAATACGAATATTTTCTACAATTTCTTGTACATCTTGTGGTGGTTCCGGTGTAAATCTATTCACTACAAGAGCAACTACAAAGTTCACAATCATAGCAACAGTTCCAAATCCTTCAGGTGATATACCAAACCACCAATCCGGTTTTAAAGCATCAACCATTTCTTTACCGCCGTCAAAAATTCCAAATTTGAATTTAAGCATATAATAAAGCATTAACAGCATCCCTACAATCATACCACTAACGGCACCTTCTTTATTCATTTTCTTATAAAATATACCCAAAATAATTGCTGGGAAAAACGAGGCTGCTGCTAGACCAAATGCGAGTGCGACGACGGCCGCCACAAAGCCGGGTGGATTGATTCCAAAATAGCCAGCAATACAAACTGCAACTGTAGCCGCAATTCGAGCCGCCCA
>JAUXNR010000299.1 GCA_030682755.1 Flavobacterium sp. | reverse complement strand
TATGTCTTTCGTCTTCATAAAGCAGTAGTACATTGTTTTTTTCGAGTCTTCTCAATGCGGTGAACAATGAATAACTTTGTGAGGGATTTACCAAGAGATCATCTAGACCATTCCAAGTTAGTAGTGGTGTATTAATTTTTTCAACATTAGTGATTGGACAGTTTCGCTGATAACCTTCTCTGTCTTCAAATAATGATTTTCCCATTCTGCTTTGGTAGTTCTCAAATCTCCAATAGTTTGGACTATCTAATGTCCAATCAATATATAAATATTTAGCTGTTAAATCACTTAATGCCGCACTTGCCACTGCAGTAGCAAAACGGTTGGTTTGGGTAAGAATGAATAATGTTTCATATCCACCAAACGAATGTCCAATTAATCCAATTTTATTTTGGTCGATTGATGCTGTATTTATTGCTTCATCGACAGCAGCTAAAACGCATGCTGTAGCTGAAATTCCTGGGTTTCCAATTTCATAGTTTATATCCGGTTGTAACACAAAAAAGCCTTGTGTAGTGAAGTTAACTGTATTAAAACCTGCGGAATTAAAATCTGTCGGGATTACATAGCGGTCATACGATTCTGAAAATGTTTCATAGATTCTTACAATCATCGGATACATTTTTTTTGGATTGTAGTCGGCGGGATAGAACAGTGACCCTTTTAGATTCTTCCCCTTTTCGTTTTTATAAGTAATCAGTTTTACAACTCCCCATTCATAGTTTTTGTGATGAGAATTGCTCTCCCTCACTGTTTTTTTATAGTTCTTATCTCGATCAAGAAAGATTAATTTTGGTGGTTCGTTGAAATGCTCTACTGTATACACATATCGGTTTTCCTTTTTTGCTTTTTTGAGTTGTTCGAATCTCTTTGTTTGTTCTTCCCAAATTTCTATCCCTTTTGCCATTGACCAAGTGGCAAATCCTTTCTTAGTTGATTTTTCGGTTGAAAATAATAAATCTTTGGAAAGATCATATACTCCTTTTTCGAATCTATTGAAAAAATTATGATCTTGATTTTCGAAATATTGTTTTTGCAAACGAAAACATGTTCCTGATGGTCTACCATGGGTTAGTTGTTTAGTTATTTTACCATCACCTGATATCAACCAAACATCATATTTGTCATACAATAAAGCATTATTGTCAGTTGTCCAACCTGCAAATCCGTAAGCAGGGTGTATATCGGGTCTATCATAATATTCCAAATCAAAACTACTATTTAAGCCAGCTGTCAGATTTCGGTGGTTTTCATCAGTAAAGTTATAACTGAACCAATCTCCCTCTTTAAAATAGAATATGAATTGACCACAAGGTGACAAATGAAATTCAAACTCTGTGAACGGATATTTTTCAAATAGTAACGATTTTGTTTCAGTACCAATCTTTTTACAATAGATGTCTAACGAAGCCTCTTTTTTAAATTGAGGTTCGTTAGTCATTGGGTTATAGGTTAGCATATAATTTTGGTTTCCATTTAAAAAACCTTTTGGTAAATTATTGTCTGTCAGTGCAAAGGTTTTATTCTCTTCCGGCATCCAAACACCTATTTTGGGTAAATGCATCCACCCTGCCACTTTTTTGTTTTTCGGGTAAATCCAGCGATCTTTTGTATTCCAAATTTGTGGATTATCTTTATTGGATTCTACTTCATTTTGTTGAAAACCGAAGAAAACCTTTTTACCATCTTTTGAAATTGTCAACGGCAGATTTCCATTACTAATTAGGTTATGATTTTGTGAATACAAAGACGTCTCATCAAGGTTTAATTCAATTGATTTTTTTACTAAATCACTATAAAATCCAATAGTTTTTAAACCTTTTGTATAGACTAAGTTTTGCCCCTCTTCCTGCCATTTTAATGCAGCGAACGTTTCGATTAGGCTAGTATCTAAAACAGTTTCTGTGTACGATTTATTTATATTGACCAGTACCAATTCATTTTGATTGTTTTGGAATTGACTTATGGCGAGCGTTTGATTGAATGGGTTGTATTTGAAATTAGTTACGTTGTACCACGTTTTTGTTTCAAAATTATTGAGGGTTAATACAATCAAATTTTGATTATCCAAGCTTGTGGTGGATTGGAGCAACATGTGGTTTTCTGTGTTTATGACATGAAAGCTTTTTGTTTCTTTGAAGAAATGTGTTTTTCCATTTTTCAGGTCAATTAATTTTAGACTATTTTCAGGTAACAAGCAGGCATACCATTTTTCGCCGATGAACTTTCCTTGTTTTGCTTTGGGAATTTCAAACAGCTTATTATTTTGAGTGTTTTGAATAAATAAGGTGTCCGTTTGATCGCTATATATCATTGTATAACTTACCCAATTACCATTGTTAGAGATTTCCTGAATTTGAAGTTTCCCCCATAAGGCATAGTCTTCTTTTTTTAATTGTTTTTTGACTTGTTGAGCCATAGAATTGATGTAACAGAAGCATAAAATAATGAACATCAAGTACCATTTTGGTTTGATGTTTTTTATACTCCTGTTATTACTTTTTCTAATATCCATCATTTTGTGGTAATAAGTTTGGGTTTAAAAGCAATTCTCTTTCTGGAAGAGGTAGGTTTTTCATGTGTGTGCTCCAGCCAGGTTTTGTTAGATTTAATGTGGCATCTAAATTGTTTTGTCTTTTTAAGTCGAAAAAGCGATGACCGAATTCTGTAAACAATTCCACTTTTCGTTCTTGAAAAATTGCTTGTATAATTTCGTTTTGTGTGTTTGCTGTTGCAACGGGTAAACCAGCCTGAGCTCGAATTATGTTTAGGTCTTCCAGAGCAGTTATTGTTTCACCTTGTCTTGCTCTTGCCTCCCCCCGAATCAGTAGTTGTTCTGCTAGTCTGAAAATGATTGAGTATTCTTGTGATGATGCTGTGATTGTACGTTGTTTGTATTTAAATGCA
>JAUXNR010000291.1 GCA_030682755.1 Flavobacterium sp. | reverse complement strand
TAAAGGCAATGTATCGTTTTATACATTACATCCGTCAAGCCTTAAAACGACTAAAAGTAGATGATGCTGATATTTTTGAAGAAAAAAAGCATAAAGTTATCGTTTGGACTGGACCAAAAACAGCATTAACCGAATTGATTTATGCCTTATTCTCCAATGGTGCAATTAATCATGGTGCAGCGGACATTAATTTGATTACGGCATCATTTGAAGATTTTTTCAATATTAAACTCGATAATATCTACAAAACATATTCCGAAATCAAATCTCGTAAAAGTAGCAAAACCAAATTTTTGGAAGAACTAACGCTTAATCTTCAACAAAAAATGGCTAGAGACGATATAGACTAAACACGTTACTACGAAAACACAAAGCAGTAAACTCTATATTATAATAAGGTTTACTGCTTTTTTCATTACCCAATTACTTGAAAATACTAATTCCCTTCTTTTCAATTTCTACGATAAAGCCAAATTGTATCAAATCAAGAAAAAATCTGACAATAACTACGGAGCTTATTTACATTTTGATGTTAAATTTCATCGTACTACGAAACGTATTGGGATAAAATCAAATAAAATAGAGGGTATTTTGTAATCACAAAACAAAAGACACTAATCAAAATCAAATCATATGACACTTGCAATCCTAACAAAAGAAGACCTTCATCAATTCAAAACTGAACTTTTGGCTGATATCAAAAAAATTGTCAAATCTGAAGATAATGAAACTTCAAAAAAATGGCTCAAATCAAAAGAAGTCATCAAACTATTAAACATCTCCCCCGGAACCCTCCAAAACCTTCGTATCAACGGAACCCTAACCTACACCAAAATCGGAGGCACCCTATATTACGATAATGGCGACATCGAAAAACTCCTAAACACCAACAAAACCCAAGCCCTACCCACCCTATTCAAATAACAAAGTCCCATTCAATGCACAATCCAAAAGTCCCTCTCCCTTGGAGAGGGATTTGGGGTGAGGTCAACTCTTAAACTTTTAAACTCTTAAACCTTTAAACCTCAACAAATCCAAATGAATTACATAAAACACCTAACCGGCTTCTTCGAAAAAGTAGTCCTCGACAAAAACCTAAACCCCACCCATGTCAGTCTCTACATGGCTTTATTCCAATTTTGGAACTGCAACCGCTTCAAAAATCCAATCAGTATCAATCGTGATGAGGTAATGCGAATAAGCAAAATCAGTTCCAAAGCAACCTATCACAAATGCT
>JAUXNR010000287.1 GCA_030682755.1 Flavobacterium sp. | reverse complement strand
ATTCCTAATGTCAATAAGGCATTTTCATTTTGACAATAATCAAAACATTCTTGCAAATTGGAGATAAAAGCAGTTTCATCTTCAATCCAATGATCGCTTGGAGCTACGACCATTACCGCATCGGGATTTATTTTTTGAATTTTCAGCGAAGCATATAAAATGCAAGGAGCTGTATTTCGCATCGCAGGTTCCAATAAAACTTGCTCTTGTTTCACCATTGGCAATTGAGTAAGAACCAAATCATTGTATTTTTCATTGGTTAATATCAAAATGTTTTCGGTTGGAATTAATTTTGATAATCGGCTGAATGTCTTTTGAATCAATGTTTCACCCGAACTCAACATATCGTGAAATTGTTTAGGAAATTCGGTTGTACTCACCGGCCAAAAACGTGAGCCGACTCCACCGGCCATTAATATTGCGTAGTAATTTTTGTTCATAGTCATTGTGAGGCACGGAGCAATCTCATTTTTTTTATAATTACAAATATAGTAAAGTTGCTGAGTTACTGAGTGGCTGAGATGCTGAGTTTTTTAGTAATTGAAATAAAAAGATTGAAAACAAATAACAACTGTAATCCTGCAAAAATTAATAATGAAACTATAATTCTAAAATTATAATCAACAGTATCAATGACAGCAAAACGTTTTATACTTTCCAAAGACAGTCCTATATTAAAATAATAGAATATCAATAAAATAAAAATCAATGAACCATAAACATGAATCAATGACAAAACTGGAAATAATTGAATTTTAAAAAAATCGAAGATTAAATAGAAAAACCCCGCGGAAAAAAATATAGAACCAAATAAAACGAAAGCATGATTGGATTTAATTACATAATATGTATCATGAATATTTAGTACTAAATTTTCATTTATATGTTCATTAAAATACAATATCAAAAATATAATTGATACTAAAAGTAACAAGGAATAATTTTTGTTTTTGAGAAACTCTAAAATCATAAATCGTTATTAATTAATTATCCAGGAATAATCTCCACTTCAGCATTCGCATTAAATAAATATAATTTTCCGGTTTGTACTTCTAGACATTCATAGCGTTTCACTCGCAAACCTTTTTTTTGAAAAACTTTTCCGTTTTTAATTCTGAAATAACTTCCGGAAGGCACTTCGTGAATAAAATGAATATCGGGTTTTCGTTCGTCAAATTGTTTTAAAGCAAAAGCCAATCGAGCATCGGTATCACTACTTGCAGTTGGATTTCTAAAATGATTAGCTACTAAAGGCAAAACCGAATTCGGAAAAATTTCCGGCCGTATAAACGGAATCATCAACCGTTGAAACGTAATTTTCCATTCATTTCCGTGCGGTTTTATCATTCGTCCATATTTTTCAAAAGCAGCCAAATGAGCAATTTCATGAACCAACGTAATCAAAAAACGGTATTTATTCAAATTGGCATTTACCGTGATTTGATGTTTTCCTGATGGATGTCGTCTATAATCGCCGTGTCGAGTTACCCTTTCATTTACAATTTTCAAATGAACCGAATTGGTTTTGATTAACTCAAAAACAGGTTCAACGGCGTGCTCGGGAATATATTTTAATAGAACTTCGCTCATTTAGATGTTGTCAATTTCTTTTTTTTGATTGAGTAACGTTTTTGCATTTAATTCGGTTACTACTTTTTTTCCCGTTTTGGCTTCTAGTTCTTTTCTGGCAACATTGGCAACATTTCCGCCTTGTTTTGCAACTTCTTTACTGTCTTCAAAGGTTTCAGGATTCACTGCTTTGGAAATATCTTTTGTAGAAGCTTCTGCCAACATGTTCAAAATCAATTCTGTATTTGTCATATTATCGCGAAGATTTTCCTTTTTTAATCCTTTCAATAATTTATACTCTTTAGTGGTTTTACCTGACCAAGATTTTGAAATGATATCTGTTAATGTGGCAAATTGCTGACCTTCTTTAATTCCTCTGCTTTTCCATTCATCTGTTAATTCTTTCCTGATTTCAATACTTTTTAAGCGTTGATTAATCCAATTTTCAGAATATCCCAACTGTAAATATTGTTCTAATGCTCTGTCGATGGTTAATTCGGGATCTTGCATTTCATCTAATCGTTCGGCTGCAATTTGTGCTAACCACAATTTAAATGGTTCAGCTTTTGGTGATGGAATGGATTGAATTAAGCGAAAAAGTTGTTCTGTATCAGCTACATCAGTTAATCGCATTTTTCCATCAGGAGCAACCATTTTCAAACCGTGACAATTCGTCACGGTTTCATTTCCTTCTTGCTTTAAACGTTGTTTTAGCTTTCTCCAATATGCATTTGGATCGACACTTTCTGTTAAAACTGCTACAGCATCAATAATTGAGAAGAACCACTTCTCGTTTTCAGCATCCCAAAGTGTTCTCACTTTTTTGTTTTCAAATAGCTGGATGGCGTTTTCTTGTTTCATATCTATATAGTTTAAAAATTTGAATTACGGTGTTGATGAACTTACCTGCAACACTTTCCCGTTATAATATTTATTTCCGTTTAAAGAAAAATCATAAATATAATCAGCCATTTCTTTGGCAGAAAGTGGTGCTATGTATCCCGGAAAAGCTTCGTGCAACATTTCGGTTTGAACGGCTCCCAATGCCAAAACATTAAACGAAATTCCTTCTTCTTTATATTCCTCTGCCAGCAATTCCGACAAGGTAATGACTGCTCCTTTACTGGAAGAATAAGCGGCTAAACCGGCAAATTTTGAACTTCCTTGAACGCCACCCATCGAACTAATTGATACTACGTGGCTTCCCCTTTTCAAAAACGGTAAACAGATTCGAGTTAAATTGGCAACACCAAAAACATTTACTTTGTAAACCATTTCAAAGTCAGCTTGCGATAATTGTAAAAATGGTTTTAACACCAAACATCCGGCATTGTGAATTAATACATCTACATTTTTCCACGTTTGAACGATGAATTCCGTTATTAAATTTAATCCGCTTTCTTCAGACAAATCAACCGAAAGACAAGTTATGTTTGGATGCTCAATTAATTCATTTGGTGTTTTTCGAGAAATGGCCAAAACCTGATGACCTTCATTTGCATATTGCAATGCTAATTCAAATCCAATTCCGCGAGAAGTTCCGGTGATAATTATATTTTTCATTTCATTTTTTATAATGGCTAAAAATACAAAAAACCCTTTAAGAAAGCACTTAAAGGGTTTTAAAATTCTGTAAGATTATAATTTATTTTTACACCAATCCTCTCGAAATTACAATACGTTGAATCTCTGAAGTTCCTTCATAAATTTGTGTAATTTTAGAATCTCTCATCATTCTTTCTACGTGATATTCTGCTACATAACCGTTTCCTCCGTGAATTTGAACAGCTTCATTAGCTACTTCCAACGCAATTTCAGAAGCGTATAATTTTGCCATTGCACCCGAATGAGCAATGTCTTTTCCTTCGTCTTTTTCGCAAGCGGCTTTCATTACTAATAATTTTGCCGCTGTCACTTTTACATACATATCGGCCAATTTGAAAGCAATTGCTTGGTGTTTGAAGATTTCTTTACCAAATGCTTTTCTTTCGTGTGAATATTTCAAAGCTAATTCATAAGCTCCGGTGGCTATTCCTAATGCTTGTGATGCAATTCCAATTCTTCCACCGTTTAATACGTTCATTGCAAAAGCAAATCCGAAACCATCTGCTCCGATTCTGTTTTCTTTTGGTACTTTCACGTCATTAAACATTAGAGAATGTGTATCACTTCCGCGGATGCCCATTTTCTTTTCTTTTGGACCAATTTCAAATCCGGCCCATCCTTTTTCAACAATAAAAGCATTGATACCTTTGTGACCTTTTTCAACATCGGTTTGAGCAATAACTAAATACGTTGAAGCCGTTGAACCATTGGTTATCCAATTTTTTGTTCCATTTAAAAGATAATAATCTCCTTTGTCAATAGCAGTCGTTTTTTGAGAAGTCGCATCACTTCCTGCTTCCGGTTCTGATAAGCAAAAAGCACCAATCACTTCGCCTTGAGCTAACGGAACCAAGTATTTCATTTTTTGTTCTTCACTACAATATTTTTCCATTCCGGCACAAACCAATGAATTGTTTACCGACATAATTACGGCAGCCGAAGCATCCACTTTTGCAATTTCTGTCATTGCTAAAACATAGGAAACACTGTCTAAACCGGCTCCTCCGTATTTTGGATCGACCATCATTCCCATAAAGCCTAATTCAGCCATCATTTTCACTTGCTCTGTCGGAAATTTTGAATGTTCGTCTCTTTCAATTACACCCGGTAATAATTCTTGTTGAGCAAAATCACGGGCAGCTTGCTGAATCATCAAATGCTCTTCGGTAAGATTAAAATCCATAATTATAAAAAATATTGATTATTTGTTTGTTAAATTTGGAGGCAAAAGTATGACAATTTAGTCAAAATCTCAAACGTTTTCGTAATTTTAGCCTATGTTTAAAGAATCCTATCAAGTGCTCGGTGTCATGAGTGGAACCTCATTGGATGGTATAGATTTGGCTCATGTTCATTTTACTGTTAAAAACAACAAATGGAACTTTTCTATTCTTGAAACCGCAACAATTCCTTATTCAGAAAATTGGTTAAACAAACTCAAATCTGCCGTTAATTTCTCTAAAAATGAGTTAGTACAATTGAATGAAGAATACACTGATTTATTGGGAAATACTAT
>JAUXNR010000286.1 GCA_030682755.1 Flavobacterium sp. | reverse complement strand
TGTGATGAAAGAAGTAATGAGTGATAGCGAAGGTAAATTTGATTTTGGCATCGTTGAATGTGATAAAAAATATTATGTTCGAGCTGAAAGTGAAGATTATGTAACCCAAGAAATTCCTGTAGTTGTACCTAATGAATCCGGTAAAACTCATGTAGATATTAAGTTAGAAAGAAAAACTTGTATCATGAAAGAAGGAGATGATTTGGCCAATTGTTTCAAAATTAATTTGATTTATTTTGACTTAGACAAATGGAATATTCGTCCGGATGCAGCAGTTGATTTAGCTAAGATATTAGATGTTTTAAACGAAAATCCAACAATGAAAATAGATATTCGTTCTCATACAGATAGTCGTGCTTCACACAAGTATAATGAGAAATTATCAGACCGTAGAGCAAAATCTACTATTGATTGGTTGGTTAAAAACGGAATTGATAAATCGCGTTTAACCGGAAAAGGTTATGGAGAAACACAATTAGTAAACAAATGTGCAGATGGTGTAAAATGTTCAGAAGAAGATCACCAAATGAACAGAAGAAGTGAATTTATCATTACTGAATTATAAGAGATTAATTTCATTGAATTAAAAATGGCAACCCGAAACGGTTGCCATTTTTTTATTTGTAAGATTTTAAAATTCATATTTTATTATCATTTATTCCCGAAAAAGGCATCATTAAAAGTGCAAATTTCTCAATCTAAGAAAGAATTAAATTGTGAAGTTTAAGTATGTCATAACAGTAAAGTTTTCGGATGAGACGGTCTGTTTTTCTAAATAGGGATATAAACATATTATTTAATTGCTAATTTATAACATCTCAATTTATAAATTAATGTTAGCTTTTTCTTGGTAAAAAGCATGCACTCCGTAATGTGTTTTATACATTTTAGAATTGCAATATATGTTTCAATTTCCACCAAAAATAAATACCTATTAAACTATTAGCTTAGCAAAAGTATTATTGGATATTAATACTAGATTATCCCATTGGGTGTAATTATTCAATTCAATAAAACTCTGGATTTTTTGCCACTATTTCTAAAATTTTAAATTAGGCAAATACTATAATTTGTTCATCTTTGATGAAAAATCGAGTTTAATAGAGTAATTATTCTTAAAAAATCGTCTAGCTTGCCTGCGGATAGGCTGCTTAGTGGTAAGATTATATCTAAATTTAATTATACCGAATGGGTTAAGAATAAGCATTACTTGTTACAAAATCTTTAAACGATTTTCAAATTTATTATCTAATTAGATTTTAAATTTCATTATGAGTTTATCTTTATCAATAAAAAAAGACCACAATTGTGGTCTTTTTAGTAGGTTAGGTAAAATCGGGGTAAATTTACCTTTTCATAAAAATATTAGTGTAGTATTTTCTTCCGTTTTGTGGATTTGTTTTTATTGATATGCCAAAGTGAGTGTAATCACCTTCAATGTTTTCTTTGTGACCGTCACTATTTAACCATGCGTTTAGAGCTGCATTATTGGTATTATAGTTGTAGGCTAAATTTTCACTTACTCTTACTGCTCCCAGCACTTGCTTGATGTTGTTTGAACGTGATTCAAAATAATAATGACCAACAACATCGTTTTCAATCATGTAATCATTGTGTTCTCCTGACTTGTAAGAAATATGATCAATTGGAGCCAATTGAGGCAATCCAACACTTGCTCTGTGATCATTTATTCTTGCCATCATATCAAGCTCTATGTCATTGTAGGCATAATTTTCAGCTCTCAAATTTTCCGAACTTTCAGCTGAATCTTCAGTTGAACATGACACTAAAGTGAACATAATTGCAATTGGCAACAATGCTCTAAACATTTTTGCTTTCATAGTAGTAGGTTAAGTTTTTAAAGTAGATGTGGGGCAAATACTTTTATTGTTATTATAATATGAACGTATTGTTGATTTGGTTGTTCAATATTACTACTATGTCGTTAAAGTGCAAAATAAAATCGATGAAATGCACAAAAAAAATTATTACATAAATTTTTACTTACAAATTATGGTGCTAAGCGATCAATTTTCCAAGTGTAATCCGTTTGAAGTTGATAGCGGATTCTGTCATGAAGTCGGTTTGGTCTTCCTTGCCAAAATTCTACTTCTTTTGGTCGAACCAAAAAGCCTCCCCAATTATGAGGTCTTATAATTTCATTCTCAGGAATGGTAGCTTCTAATCTCTTTAAATTATCCTCTAAAAAGTTTCGGGAAGGAATAATTTCACTTTGCGGAGATACTATGGCTCCTAGTTTACTTCCGGTAGGTCGTGAGTCAAAGTATCCATCTGAAATTCCTTCGGGAGTTTTTTCGGCAGTTCCTTTTATTATTACTTGTCTTTCCATAGTAGGCCAAAAGAAAGACAAACATATATTCGGATTTTGAGCAATCGCTTTTCCTTTTTCTGAATTATAATTGGTGTAAAAAATGAAACCTTCTTCATTAAACTTTTTTAACAAAACAACTCTTGATTTTGGAAAGCCATCCAATCCAATTGTAGCAACTGTCATTGCATTAACTTCTTCAATAGCACCAAATTCCTCTGTTTCATAAAACCATCGATGAAATAGATTAATTGGATCTTCTGGAATTGCCGTTTCCACTAATTCACTTTTCTCATAAGATTTGCGATAATTGCCTAGATCTTTCATTTTTTATTGCATTAAGTTTCAATTTGCTAAGTTACTAAGATTTAATTTAGATTTTAATTCTTGATAAAATAACGTTTTATACCCTAATTTAATTGAAACTTAACATAGTATATACTATTGTATCACATTAAAATTTTTTTTGAGAAAATAAAGTGTACCTTTGCACCCTGAAAAAATAACAGATGGAATCAATTAGAAACATTGCAATTATTGCCCACGTTGACCACGGTAAGACCACTTTGGTTGACAAAATTATGTATCACTGTCAGCTTTTTCGTGAAAACGAAAACACCGGTGATTTAATCTTAGACAACAACGATTTAGAGCGTGAACGTGGAATTACCATCACTTCTAAAAATGTTTCTGTAGTATATAAAGGTACAAAAATCAATATTATTGACACTCCGGGTCACGCCGATTTTGGTGGTGAAGTAGAGCGTGTATTAAACATGGCAGACGGTGTTTGTTTGTTAGTAGATGCTTTTGAAGGGCCAATGCCACAAACGCGTTTCGTATTGCAAAAAGCCATCGACTTAGGATTAAAGCCTTGTGTGGTAATCAATAAAGTAGATAAAGAAAACTGTACTCCGGAAGAAGTGCATGAAAAAGTTTTTGACCTAATGTTTGAATTAGGAGCTACCGAAGAACAGTTGGATTTTCCAACCGTTTATGGTTCAGCTAAAAACAATTGGATGAGTGATGATTTCAGAAATCAAACTGAAAACATTGAACCGTTGTTGGATATGGTAATTACACATGTTCCTGCTCCAAAAATTTCAGAAGGAACTCCACAAATGTTGATTACATCTTTAGACTTCTCTTCCTTCACAGGTCGTATTGCGATTGGTCGTTTGGAAAGAGGCGTTTTAAAAGAAGGAATGCCAATTTCTTTAGTGAAGAGAGATGGTAAAGTAATTAAATCTAGAATTAAAGAATTACATACGTTTGAAGGTTTAGGCCGTAAAAAAGTAACCGAAGTAATTGCGGGAGATATTTGTGCAATTGTTGGTGTAGAAGGTTTTGAAATTGGTGATACCATCGCTGATTTTGATAATCCGGAAGCATTGCAAACCATTGCTATTGATGAACCAACAATGAGTATGTTGTTTACCATCAACGATTCTCCGTTCTTTGGTAAAGAAGGAAAATTTGTAACTTCAAGACACATTAAAGATCGTTTGGCAAAAGAATTAGAAAAAAATCTTGCTCTTAGAGTAGGTGATACTGATTCTGCAGATAAATTTATGGTTTTTGGTCGTGGTGTATTGCACTTATCGGTTTTAATTGAAACGATGAGAAGAGAAGGATATGAAATGCAAATTGGTCAACCACAAGTTATCATCAAAGAAATTGATGGCGTTAAATGTGAACCAATTGAAGAATTAACGATTGATTTACCGGAGAATTTATCAGGTAGAGCCGTAGAATTCGTTTCTATCCGTAAAGGTGAAATGTTAAGCATGGAAGGAAAAGGAGAACGTATGATTGTAAAATTCAATATTCCATCACGTGGAATCATCGGATTGCGTAATCAATTGTTAACCGCTACAGCCGGAGAAGCAATTATGGCTCACCGTTTTATTGGTTATGAACCATTCAAAGGAGAAATTCCGGGTCGTAACAATGGATCTTTGATTTCAATGGAAAACGGAAAAGCAATTCCTTATTCAATTGATAAATTACAAGACAGAGGTAAGTTTTTCGTAGATCCAAACGAAGATATTTATGAAGGTCAAGTAATTGGTGAAAACACCAGAAGTGATGATATGACTGTGAATGTAACTAAGACGAAGAAATTGTCAAACGTTCGTTCCTCTGGAGCAGATGATAAGGCTAGAATTATTCCGGCTATCAAATTCTCTTTAGAAGAAGCATTAGAATATATTCAAAAAGATGAATATGTAGAAGTAACTCCAAAATCGTTGCGTTTACGTAAAATCTATTTGAGTGAAACAGACAGAAAACGATTTAAAATCTAATTCTAGAATTTCAAGATATAAAAATAGCCCATTCGTTTTCGGATGGGCTATTTTTTTTTATTTTCTCAAAAGGAAAGTAAGCGGATATCGCAATCTTTCACGCCATGCATTTTCAGAATGATCTGCACCTTCAAATTCAGCGGTATTCCAATTTTCAAAAGAGAATCCTTTTGACTCCATTATGTCATCAACTATTTTTTGTAACGGAGGATAGAGTTCATCTAACGTTGCAGTTCCATAATCAAAGTATATCCTATTTTGGCTTGGATCCGGTAAATTATTGTTTAAATAATCGTAAAATGCACCCGGTATCGGGTTGTTTTCAATACTAAAAATCCCCGGCCAATGCGTAGAGATACAAGCGGCTGCTCCAAAAACTTCCGGATATTCACATAAAGCATACATTGAAATTAAACCTCCCATACTTGAACCGGCAATGAATGTATTTTCTTTGTCTTTAAGTGTATAAAACTTAGAATCAATATAAGGTTTTAACTCGTTTACTATAAATTTTAAATAATTGTCTGATAGAGGTTGTAATTCAGTATCAACTCTATTGGCTTCTTTTAAATTTTGATTGATCATTTCCAAGGCTTCAATGCTTAACGACTCAAAGGGTTTTTGTGGAAAATATTCAGCATGCCTATTTTTTGTATTCCAAATGCCAACTACAATAACATCTTTTATTACTCCTTCATTTAATAAATTAGTAATCGTTTCATCAACGCCCCATTCTTGTCTATTCCACGTGTTTGTGTCGTCAAAAAGCATTTGACCATCATGCATGTAAAGCACTGCATAAGAGTTGTTTTTCGAATATTTTTCAGGCAACCAAATATCTACATTTCTTGGAGGTACATACTTTGATTTAAAATCTTTTAACCGTTCAACCTTACCTGAAGAAACTTTTATTTCTTGTCCGAATGAAGTAACAACTGAAAAAATCACTACCATTAAAATATTTTTTCTCATACTTAACGTTTTAAACTGAAATGTCCTTTTGCAACCCTACCATCTTCCAATTCAATTACATACCAATAATCGGTGGCAGGTAGAGGTTGTCCGTTAAAAATTCCGTCCCAACCTGAACTTAATGCGGTTAACTGTTTTACTAATTTACCGTAGCGATCATAAATATATAACAACGTATTTTGATTAAACTGTTGGCTAACACCAATTATGTTCCAAGTATCATTAAAGCCATCTCCATTTGGAGTGAAAAATTTTGGGATCCCTAAAACTGAAATATCTTGGGTAACAATTCCACACTCGTTGGCATCTTTTACGTAAACGGTATAAATTCCAGGTATAACATTTGTAAACACATTTGAAGCTTGATAAGGCCCATTGATGGAAGTCAAGCTGTAAATATAATCTCCTGTACCTGAAACTTGAACCGTAACAGAATTATTATCAATTAAATCTACAATTTGAATTGCTTCAATTGTTGCAGGCTCAGAAGGAAGAACTGTGATTGTTCTGGTTTTTGAACATCCAAATTGTGAAGTCACTACCACAGAATATATACCAATTTGAGAAATGTTCAAAGTTGGTCTTGTAGCTCCTGAAATGGTAGTGCCATTTAACGACCACTGATATGTAAAACTTTGTGGATTTCCGGATTGTAATCCGGCCGAAATTACTATTTGAGTGTCTTTACATAAAATTTCTGTTGTATCCGGATCTAATTGTGGTAACGGGTGAATTGTAAAGGTTATGGAAGTACTTGCCGGACAACTGGTATTCAATGGGTTGGTAACCACTGCCGTTATAGTCTGAGAATTTGTAAAAAACGGATTCGGTAACGGACTAGGAAGTGCTACACCCGAAGCAGTAAAATAAGTTATATCCATACCGGTTTGACCTCCTAAAAGTGTAGTTGGAATACTACTTGTATCCACAGCAAAAAAACCGTCTTCTGTTCCATCAGTATCGCAAACTGCAGGGATGGTTACAGGAAAAGCAATTGGTCTTATGTCAACAGTAAATTGAATTTGTGTTTCATCAAAACATGGACCATCCGGTGCTTGACTTACTGTATTGGTCATTCTAACAGAAACACTCTGACTTGCTGTAACAAATGGATTTGGCAATTGATTTTGATAAACTGTTCCCACAGCATCCGTGAATTGAAAACTTATTGAGCTTGGATTTTGACCATTCAATAATAAGGTGTTTAAATTTGAGGTATCAAAAGGAAAAAAACCATCTTGATTATCATCACAAACTTTAAATTCCGGTAGGGTTGGTGCTATTGGTAGGGCTTCAACAGTAAGTTCAATAAATGGACCCAAACCAAAACAGGCGTTATCTAAATTACTTTCTACACGAACCCAAATTTGTTGAAAATTAGGAAATCCAATGTTTCTATAATTGGAAGGGTCTATGTCTAAATTATTACCATTAGCATCGGTTTCCGCTAAAGCATCGGCTAGGGTTTTATAATATTTTATTGAAAAGGGTGTTGTGGTTGGCAATAACGCAGTAATATCAGCAGTAACACTACTAAAGTCAAATTGCGAAATGCCATCACGATCATCATTTTGTGCATCTACATAATCATCACATTTTGCAAAAGTGCGAAGAAATGTAGTTGGAATTTGCGTTACAGATACAAATACATTCAACTGACTTACTCTAAAACATCCATTTGCATTAACAATTCTAACCCAGACGGTTGTGTTTGCAGTAACAAATACAATCGGATCATCAATTAAAAAAGCGTTATCATCATTAATAGCCGCAGTTTGATTGGTAAAATAGGTAAACGTTTCATTGATAAAGTTAATTGAAATCTCATTTTCTTTCTGTCTCAAATTCACCACAGAAATTCCATCTGTATCATCATCACATTGTACTAAGTTTACAGGAGAATTTATTACTGGTAAAGGATAGACGTTCAAAACTCCGGCATCAGAAATTAAACCACAACTGTTTCCATTTCTGTTTAAGATTACTCTATATAAATTGCCGTTCAAATCGTTTGAAACGGTATTTATTTGTAATGAAACTGTGCTTACGCCATTATAAGTAGCATTGTTTGCTAGGTTTAACCAAGTTGTACCATCTGTACTCACTTGCCATTGATAAGAGTCAGAAGGAGTAGCATCAAGTGTAAAAACGATGCTTTGTAATTCACAAACAAAAACATCTTCTGGTTGATTTTCAATTTCAATTGGGGCACCAATTAAATAATCCGGATTTGGAGCTGTATAACCGCCATGATTTAAAACAACTCCAAATTCATTTACAACAATTGGACTGTTGCCTAATCTTCCATCGTTATCAGGATCAGTAAATCCGGCTTCAATAACATCAAAACAAAGATCACTATCACTGTCTAAAGATAAATAATTTAAGATGGCGTCATTATTTGTATCCAAAGGCGAATAGTTTAAAACACCACTATCTGCAAAAGTTTCAATTGCATTAAACAAACCATTCGCTCCAAAAGAAACAGGTAAACCATCAATTCTTCCATTGCTATCTCCATCTAAAGTGATTAATCCTGCTTCAACAAGATCATAAATACCATCGTTATCACTATCTAAATCTAAATAATCAGGAACACCATCACCGTCAGAGTCAACAGGCAATGATGCGGCTTCAAAAGCGTCACTCATTCCGCTGCCGTTTGCATCAACACCATCATAAGCTATAAAATTGATTCCTTGTGATTCTATAACATCAGGAATGCCGTCATTATCACTGTCTAAATCAATTTGATCCGGAATTCCATCGCCATCTGAATCTCTCGGAACACATGTGGCAACAAGCTGTAAAGTAGATTTTGATGGTTCATCTGTCAGATTTTTGTGTGTTATTGAAATAAAATCAGTTAGATAGGTTTGAATTCTAAATGTTCCTGTTCCTTGAGCTAACGGAACACCACTATTCAATCTAAATCGCAATTCAAAAGTTGAAAATCGTGTAATGTTATTTTCAAAGATTCCGTCATAATTGGTGTCAATTAATAATTGACCATCAGGATCTAAAACGGTAAGTGTGTGATTTGTTGGTACCCTGATGATATATTCCACATCACTACTGAAAGTAGCATCTGAAGCAACAATTGTTGGATATTGTAAAGCAACACTCATGGGTTGAGCAAATGTAACTTCATAGGTAACTGCATTATCTTTTTCAGGAGCAGTTTGAGTTACAATTCTTCCATCGTTGATTCCGGTAAAAGGAATAGAAGCCGTTGTAGTTCCATCTGTAGAAACAAATCCAGAGTATGCATTTGAATAACTGTTAACAACCAAGGTATTTGATGGAGTACTCAAATTTAAAACTTGATCACCATACGATTCAACACAGTTGGAAATTCCATCATTATCGTTGTCAATATCAATATTATCGTTTATACCATCATTATCCATATCATTTGGACAGGCACTCACGGGAATTTTATCTGAAATCAATTCTTCTAAACCACAATTAGATATTGCAGCTTTTAAATAATAATAGCCGGGTTGAGTGGGCGTATAGGAAGGATTAATTGCCCCGATAATTTCTTCATCATTATAATACCACTGATAACTATCAAAGGGTGATAATGAATTTACAGTTAAGTTGATGTTTGGTATGCAATTTTCTGCTGCAACACTTAATCTGTTGAAAGTGATTTCGGGTCTAAAAGTAAATCCAGAATAAAATCCGCCATAGGTTGCCGCTCCACTTGAGCCGTAATAGGATAAATAAAGTTCATCTGTTGAAAAAACAGACACATTACCACCCAATCCATTTATTTTATAAGTGACATAATCCGGGTTTCCTATCACAGTAAAAGGTCCTTGAGCGGAGATGTTTTGAGGTAAAGAATCAAAAGTATATGTAATGCTATTGATTATAAATTCAATAGAAGCACCAGCTTTAGTCACTAAATTCACGCCGCTATTTTCCGTGAAAGGCAAACCGCCAATGTTGTCTAAAAAAGGGATATTGTTGATGATTTTTGGCGTTTGACAACTCAAAGGCGGAACAAAATAAAGTTCTTGATTTGCTTGTGTGCTCCCGCCAACTCCTTGATAAGCAAAGACATTTTTAGAGGTTTGAACATATAGGTTATCATTTGAACTATACGAATTCCCATCTAAAATTAAATATTCGCCTGCATTAATAACAAAATCAGGAGTTCCGGTATTGTTGTTTAAAAAAACTTGTGTGTTGTTTTCATGAGCAACAAGTAAAGGCCGTTCCGTAACAGTTTCTCCAAAACCTTTTATAAAAATGTATTGATTCCCCGTTCTTTCAGCAGAAACAATTTGATCAAATCCTAAATCAATATTGTTGTTATTGTTTCCATTTGTGCCACCATAGGAACCACAATTAACTGCAATGGGTTTATCTGAACTCACTAAGGCTCCAATTAATCCATCACGATTGGCAAACGTTGGACCGTCAACGGCCATAACAAACGTTTCACCACGATTTAATATGATAGCACTTGGCGTATTTCCAACAAAAGTATTGTTGATTAAAGATACGCCGGGTTTAATATCACTGAAATTTACAGTTGTATTATTCTCGGTTGCTAATATTGAGACAAATGTAAAATGATTTTGAGTTATTCCGGAAATTCCCGTATTTACAAAAGCTCCAATTCTAAATTGTGTTCCCAAGGCTGCAAGTCCTTTTGACACTAATCCGCCTGCTTGAAAATTTTGAGGTGTGGCAGTTAATCGTACAGCAACATACACTTGATCCTCTGCTTCAATGATATATCCTTTATTGTTCAGCGTGTTATTAACTAGTGCTTTGCTTACATGAAGTTGTGAATCCGTTCCAAAGCCAATAGACAAAATATAAGGATTGTCTCTTGAAACCGTTCCATTTATTGTGTTTCCACCTAAAACCGTAATTGTGAAATTTACTGGCGTTATGTTAGGGCATGAAATGTATAGGAATTGATTCTGAGCCGGTTGACCATCAGAACCTGATAAGGGTGGAATGTAATGTGTTTTACTAAATTGAGCAAACACAGAATATCCTACCAATAGAAATAGTATAGCAATTTTTTTCATCTTGTTTTTGAAAGGATACCAAAGATACTAAAATTATCGTATCAGACTGAAATGACTTTTAATAGTTGTACCATTATCAAGACTTAAAACAAACCAATAATCTGATGCAGGCAATTGTTGACTATTAAAAGTACCATCCCAAAAAGGTGAGTTATAAGTTAGTTCTTTTAATAATTTTCCATAACGATCAAAAATATACAATTTAGCATTTCTTAAATCCAGATTTTGAATTTGCCAAACATCATTATAACTGTCATTATTTGGAGTAAAAAATTTAGGATAATCTAATATTGTAATTCTTTGTGAATCAATCCCACATCGAAATTGGTCTCTTACAAATACAACATATATTCCGGGATTTAAATTGGAGAAAAATGGAGAACTTTGATAATTGATGCCATCAATAGAATATTCATCTGTAGTAGTTCCGTTTGAATTTATGTAAATGGAGTTGTTTCCGCCGTTAAATCCATTTACATCCACCGATATAATTTGTGGTGATTGCGATGCTGTAACTGTAAAAGTTTTAACGGTTGAACATCCCGTTGTATTCGTTACAGTTACAAAATAGGATCCTGGTTGAGAAATTTGAATGGTATTTGTTGTTACTCCGGTATTCCAAAGATAAGTGTAATTACCGCTTGGTGCCGTTAGCAATAAACTTCCATTATCACAAATAATCAAATCTTCAGGGCTGAATGATCCTTGAAAGGAAGTGATTGAAATGGTAATCGTGACAATATCATAACAACTTGAACCCGAATTTACTCTTGCGTAAACGGTTTGATTAAATGGTGTTGTATTTGTATAATTTGTTGGTAGAGCATTCGTTTCATTGAGAGCATTCGTAATCGAATCATAATAAAGAACACTCAAACCTGAAGGTTGACCGTTTAAAAGAGTTGACGTGATTAATGCTCCTAAATTAAATGTTGTGATGCCATCTGCCGTTCCATCAGTGTCACATAACGTAAAGGGTTGTGGTGTTGGAATTGAAGTTGAGGGTATGGTCAACGTGACAGGAACAATAGTTTTACAATTGAAAAAATTTGTGACTTCAGCATAAATTGTAGTAGCACCGGAACTATAAGCTGTTGGATTTTGAATAGCATTGGTTTCATTCTGAGCATCAATCAATGTTGGAAAATAGAAAATTACAACTTGAGAACTCCCATTTGTAATGATACTGTTTAATTGACTTAAATTGAAAAGCGTAGTACCATCACCATCCGGATCGCACTGATTTAAAGTTGCGGGATTTGCATCAGGAAGGTTTACATATTCCACAATGACTTCTCCTCGTGCAATACAAGTGGTGCTTTGTAGTGTAACTTCAACAGAATAAATTCCTTCCTCTGTTACCGTATATAAAGGTTGGATTGCGTTTGTAATAGCAATTCCATTTTTAAACCACTGATATGTATTGTTGCCGGGCTGCGTGCCATCTAAAACATAAGTGTCTCCAAAACAAACCGGATTTGAATCGGCAATCAATCGGTCCGGTCCAAGATCTATTTCTACTTTAAAACTTCCTCCGCCTAAAAAAATGGCAGAATCATAAAATTGATTTCCTTGATCTGCAACAACCAGTTTCATGTGGTATAAAACTCCCGGAGTTACAGTGGCTTCTGCTTTTAAAATTTTGGTTTGACCGTTATAATTAGTAGGATGTTGTGTGCCGTTAAAAGCATCAAAATATTGTTGATTTGCCGGTGGACAAATGGTTCCCGGTCCTCTAACTGTTGTGATTTTTACAGGAACATTGGTTCCCGGAACTACTGCCAAATTTTGATATTGGTTTGGTGAAGCAACTTCTCTCAGCAAAAAAGCAAATCCATCCGAAAAATTACATTGATTGCTGTTTGGATTCGTTAAATATTGTTCTGAAGAAAAGATATATTCAAAACTTACTTTTGAAGCAAGTGGCAAAAAATCGAATTCTAAAACGGTAGCATTTATGGTATTAGATTCTCCAATTGCTTGTTCCAAATCTGAATCTCCTTGCCATGAAGTGGGCCCTTCGCTTAGAAGAGACGTATTAGGACCAATGGCTGAAACAGCTCTTCCCGTTGCTAAAATAACTCCGTTTGCAAAAGGAAAAGCACTACTTCCGTTGGTGAAATAACCATAACTTGTTCCGGTTTGAGAAGTATCCCAACCGGAAACGGAGATGTTGGAAACATTTGCACACGGACTGTTAATTAGTACATTTTCCACCAATTGATTGGCAGTATAACTATCATCTACTGTAATGTATTGAGCAAATGAAGTAAAAGAAATACTAAAGAATAATAGAATTAATTTTATTGTTTTTGGTATAATCATAGCATCGGCAAAGATACTACAAATCTCGTTTTTGAAGAATTTTATATGATAATAATATAAAAATTGCAATCCACACAGAAACAATAAGAATTGGTAGCCATTGCACGCTGTAATCTCTTAGTATAGCTTCACCACCCACAGTTGCTTCAATATTTTTAATCACATTAAGTCGCGTAAAAGGTTCTCGGATTAAATTGCTCATGGCTTCCAAAGGAAGAAATTGACTCAATGTTTCAGATTTATTTATTTTGGCAAATACATTCCATTTTAAAATAGCTTCAATGATATTCCATACAAACAGAAACCCTAAAGCAAAAGCAGAACGTTTTACCAAAATTCCTAAAAACAAACAGAAACTAAAGAATCCAACAAGTTTCAAGAAATAAGCAAACATATAGGAAG
>JAUXNR010000278.1 GCA_030682755.1 Flavobacterium sp. | reverse complement strand
TTATCGTATTTTTTAACTTAATTTTTAGATTTCCATAAAAAAAGCATCCGATGAAGGATGCTTTTGTAAGAAATATGTAAATTACCAATTATTCTTCATTCAACATTTTCCATAACATATCTTTCAACTCTTGCAAACCTTGTTGTGCAACGGAAGATATAAAATGGTATTTCACACCTTTGAATTCTTTTTTCATTTGTTTTTCAAGTTCACTTTTTAGCTCATCATCCAACATATCGCATTTAGAAATCACCAAAATTCTGTCTTTATCCAACATTTCAGGATTATAACGACGAAGTTCGTCTAACAAAATTTCGTATTCTTTTTTGATATCCGCAGCATCAGCCGGCACTAAAAATAACAAAATGGAATTTCGTTCGATATGACGTAGAAAGTAATGACCCAATCCTTTCCCTTCTGCAGCACCTTCGATAATTCCAGGAATATCGGCCATTACAAACGACTGAAAATCTCGGTAGGAAACAATTCCTAAATTCGGTTTTAACGTCGTAAAAGGATAATCGGCAATTTTTGGCTTTGCCGAAGTCATTACTGAAAGTAACGTTGATTTTCCGGCATTTGGAAAACCTACCAAACCAACATCGGCCAAAACTTTTAATTCTAACGTCACATCCACTTCTTCCACCGGCATTCCGGGTTGAGCATAACGTGGTGTTTGATTGGTTGAAGATCGGAAATGCCAGTTTCCAAGTCCGCCTTTTCCACCTTTTGCAATGATTTTTACTTCATCGTGTTCGGTGATTTCAAACAGAATTTCTCCTGTTTCCTGATCACGAACAACGGTTCCTAAAGGAACTTCTACAAACTTATCTTCACCATCATGGCCTGTACTTCTTGAACTTCCTCCATCACCTCCGTGTCCGGCACGAATGTGTTTTACAAATTTCAAATGAAATAATGTCCAAAGACTTTTGTTTCCTTTTAAATAAACGTGACCACCTCGACCACCATCTCCACCATCAGGACCACCTTTTTCAATGAATTTTTCACGGTGAAGATGTGAAGATCCCTTCCCTCCTTTTCCGGATGAAACATATATTTTTACGTAGTCTACAAAATTTCCCTCTGTCATTTTTTCTGTTTTCTTTTTTTCTGTTGTATGTTGTCCGTTGTCTGTTTAGCCCGGATAGCAGCGGAAAGCCCGGAGCTAAAAAAACTAATTTTTCTTGACAAAAAAAAGCGAGCAAAGGAAGCTCTTTTTTTGTTTTAGAAAAATAGTTTTTTAACGACCCCGATAGCTATCGGGATGCAGCGAAGATCCGGATTAGCTACTTATAACGAATCAAAAACTTGATTTAATCGCTCGGTTACCTCAGCAATGGTTCCTATTCCGTTTACCGCATGAAATTTCCCTTGGGCATCATAATAGGCCATCAAAGGGGCGGTTTTTTCGTTGTATTCTTGGTATCTATTTCTTATTTTTTCTTCGTCTTGATCGTCAGGTCTTCCTGATGTTTTTCCTCTTTCTAACAATCGTTGTACTAAAATTTCATCATCTGCTTCTAATGCAACCGTAGCTGTAATTTCTTGATTTTTAGATTCCAAAAAAGCATCTAAAGCTTCGGCTTGTGCAATTGTTCTTGGGAAACCATCAAATAAAAATCCTGCAGAATCGGGGTTTTTGTCCACTTCACTTTGCAACATTTGAATGGTTACTTCATCCGGAACCAAATCGCCTTTATCCATGAATGTTTTGGCT